>CBIMJO010001083.1:0-4192 GCA_966244135.1 uncultured Actinocrispum sp.
CGGCGCGGCCTGCACGGCGAACCCGACGCCGCCCACCTCGATGACCACGTGGTCGAGGCCGACCGACTGCACCTTCCCGCGTACCGACGAGATCACCGCGTACCTCCTGCTTTCCGTGCCTCGGCGAGCCTCGCCTTGTGCACCCGCGCCAGCTCGGCCGCCCGCCGCTCGGCCTCGGCGAGCCGGGACCGCATCGGCGCGCGCCAAATGTGACAGATGGCCAACGCGAGCGCGTCGGCGGCATCCGCCGTGCCGGGCTTCTCGGTGAGCTTCAGCAGGCGCATGACCATTGCGGTGACCTGTGCCTTGTCCGCGCGGCCCGATCCGGTGACCGCGGCCTTCACCTCACTGGGGGTGTGGAACTCGACCTTCAGCCCCCGCCGCGCCGCGGCCACCGCGACGACGCCACCGGCCTGCGCGGTGCCCATCGCTGTCTGCACGTTGTACTGGCTGAACACGCGCTCCACGGCCACGACATCCGGCTTGTGCAGATCGAGCCAGCCCTCGACGAAGTCCGAGACCGCGAGCAGCCGCTGTGCCAGGTCGTGGTCCACCGGGGTCCGCACGGTGTCCACCGCCACGCAGGTGACGTTGCGGCCGGTCCCGCCGTCGACCACGGCGATCCCGCACCTGGTCAAGCCCGGGTCGACACCGAGCACACGCACTTCCGCACATCCCCTCGTGAACACTCGTTCGAGAGCTTATCGGGCCTCGCTTGCCCACTCTCGCAGGACACGCGGGAGGATCGGCGCATGGGGCCAGACGAGATCATCGCTTCGCTCGGACTACAGCCGCTGCCGACCGAAGGCGGCCTGTACGCGGAGAACCTGAACAAGGATCCGCACGCCTCGGCGATCTACTACCTGCTCGTGGCCCCGCAGTTCTCCGCGCTGCACAAGCTCACCCACCTCGAGGTGTTCTCGTACCACGCGGGGTCCCCGGCCCGGATGCTGCTGATCTCACCCGATGGGGAGGTCTCCCGGCCGGTGCTGGGCATGGATCTCGCTGCGGGACAACAGCCCCAGGTCGTCGTTCCGGCCGGAACCTGGCAGGCGACGGAGACTCTCGGCGAGTGGACGCTGCTCGGCACCTTCATGTCGCCGCCCTACACCGACGACTGCGTGACGTTCGCCGACTCATCCCTGGCCGCCGCCCATCCGGAAATCGCCGACGAGATCCACCGGTTGCTGCCACGATGAATCATGCTCAAGCGAGAAGTGCGATAGGGATCGGGCGTCGGGGTCACGCCCGATCCCCGCCGCGGTCGAATCAGTTCGGCTCTGCCAAAGCCGTTTCGGTTCGGCGTTCCAGCCTGCGGTCGAGCCAGGACAGCCACGGGGCGGTCATCACGGTCGTCACGATGGCCACCAGCACCAGGGCGCTGAACAGCGCGGGTGTGACGATTCTGGCCTGCAGGCCGACGTTCAGCGCGATCAGCTGCATCAGGCCGCGCGCGTTCATCAGCACGCCGACCCGCATCGCGACGGTCCGCTCCTCGCCCGCGGCCCGCCCGGCGATGTAACAGGCCCCGAACTTCCCCGCGATGGCCACGACGATGCACCCGAGGGTCAGCAGCATCAGCGGAGGCGTGAACAGCAACCCGAACTGGGTGTTCAGTCCGGAGAACGCGAAGAACAACGGCAGGAACACCGTCCGGGTCACCGGACTGATCGCGGCGATGACGCGGTCGCCCACGGCGGTCTGCGGGAACACGAAGCCCACCAGGAACCCGCCGAACACCGAGTACAGCCCGATGGTGTCGGTGAACCAGGCCGCGGCGAACAGGGCGATCGCGGTGAACAGCACCAGCTGCTCGGTCGAGGCGCCTTCGCGGGACATCAGCCAGGCCAGCGCCGGTCGCCCGACGGTGAACAGCAAGGCGATGAACAGCGCGGACCCACCGGCGGTGATCAGGATCTTGGTGGGGTCGTTCGTGGCGATGCCGATGGTGACCGCGAGCAGGATCCAGGCGCACCCGTCGTCCAGGGCGCCGCAGGCCAGCGCGAGGGAGCCCATCCGGGTACCGGAGAGGTTCCGTTCGGTGATGATCCGGGCCAGCATCGGGAACGCGGTGATCGCCAAGGTCACGCCGACGAACAGCGCCGACACGGTCAGGGACACCCCAGGGGCGAGCACGTCGATGTGGCCGTTCACCGCGAGGATCAGCAGCACCCCGAGGATCAGCGGGGTCGTCACGCCGGCGAGCGAGATCATCGATGCCGACCGGCCGAGGCCGCGGACCTTCTGCCCGGCGAACTCGTGGCCGACGCTGAACATGAACGCCACCAGGCCGATGTGGCTGACGACGTAGAGCATCGGGCGGACCCCCGCGGTGAACAGCCAGCCCTGGACGTCCGGGAAGACCAGGCCCAGCAGCGACGGGCCGAGCAGCACGCCGGCGATCATCTCGCCGACCACTGGGGGCTGGCCGAGTCTGCGGGCGGCCATCACGACCAGCCGGCAGACGACCAGCACAATGACCGCGGCCAGGAAGAACCGCGCGGTGGTGGTTGCGATGTCCAAGACTCAGGCCCCTTCGAAGTAGCGGCTACAGAGTTGTTGGCGGCGCGCGTCCCAGACCATGTACGTGCCCAGGACGAGCTGCAGGAGGCTGCGTGACACGTCCTCCCAGCGGTCACGCAGCCTCATCAGGGCCAGTCGTGCCCCGACGGGCACCGCTGACCGACGTGGGATGAGCAGGCACGGCCCGCGGTTCGGGATGGACCGGGTGTGTGACGCGGAGGTGCGCAGCGCGAACCGGTCGAGCACCCGCGTGGCCACCGCCCGCATGGCGACAGGCATCAGGCCACGCGCCGGGCAGGCCCGGTTCGCGGTCACGCCGTACGGGATCTGGTTGACGTCCTTGGCGTGCAACGACTTCCACCGGCCCGGGTCGAACCGCTCGGGCTGCGCGAACCCGGCCTGGTGGAACTCCTGGTAGTTGAACAGCAGCACCGAACCGGCCGGGATCACTTGCCCGTCAACGGGAATGTCCGCCGAGGTGATCCGGTGCGCGATGCCGAACAACGGGTAGAGCCGGAGCGTCTCCTCCATCACGTCACCGAGGTCGACCGTGCCGTCGGCCAGGCCCGACTGCACGTCCTGGTGCTGCGCGATGGCCATCAGCAGGTGCGCCATGGCCTCGCTGGACTGGACGACCGCCGTGTTGAAGAACGTGCCCTGCAGGTACCAGGCCTGTTCCTGGACGGTCAGGGTCTCCGGCAGCTGGTGCGGCACCTCGTCGGCCTTGATCCGGTGCAGCAGGTACTCGGTCAGCCGTTCGCGCCGGTCCATGTGCCGCAGGCCGGTGCACTTCAACGCCGTGACAACGTCATTGGCGTTCCCCACGATCAGGGCACGTGCCTCCGGCGGGCACGGCTCGTCGAACACCACCGTGTGGTAGAACTCGGCCCAGATCGGCATCATCAAGTCCCGCAACCGGACGAACGTCACCGGACCGTCTACTGTGTCCAGTACGCGGTCCGTGCACGCGGCCGCGAGCTCCTCCGCGCCGCGGTGGGCCGACGCGAGGATGCGCCGGGTGGTCCGGGCGACGTCCGCGTACCGCTCCCCCGGCTCCAGGTGTTCCTGGTGCACTTGGGGTCCGGGCGCGAGCCAGTACCAGAACAGATCCGACAAGGCGGCTCCGCGGCTGCGCCCGTCCGCGGCCGGGTTCTCGTACAACGCCCGGAACTGGGACACCGAGACCCGCACGCCCTCGGACCCGTTGACCAGCGCGAAGATCTTGACCCGCAGCCGGACCACCACCGCCGGCAGCCAGAACGGCAGGCTCACCAGGACGACCAGCACGACAGCGGCGATCACCATGGCGCCTCCCGGACCAGCAGGTCCCGCGTGACCTCGCGGACCGACGAGCACCCGCACAGCCCGAGTGCCCGGTCGACCTCGGTCCGCAGCAGCTCCAGCACCTGCGCGACCCCGTCCTGGCCGGCCGCGGCCAGGCCCCACCAGATCGGCCGCCCGACAGCCACCGCCGTCGCACCCAGCGCGAGGGCCTTGACCACGTCGGTTCCGCGCCGGATCCCGCCGTCCATGAACACCGGGATCCGCCCGTCCACGGCCTCCACCACGCCGGGCAGCGCGTCGATCGTGGCCACCGCGGTGTCCAACTGGCGACCGCCGTGGTTGGACACCATGATCCCGCTGACCCCGTGATCCAGCGCCAGCAACG
>CBIMJO010001084.1:0-4190 GCA_966244135.1 uncultured Actinocrispum sp.
CGACCCGAACCGTTACCGCGTGGTCCTGTTCGACCAGCGCAACTCCGGGCGCAGCACCCCTTCGGCGACCGACCCGGTCGTCGACCTGTCGGCGAACACCACCCAGCACCTCATCGCCGACATCGAGGCGCTGCGGGTCCACCTGGGAATCGAACGCTGGCTGGTGTGGGGTGGCTCCTGGGGCGTGGCACTTGCTCTCGCCTACGCGCAGGCACATCCGCAGCGGGTGACCGAATTGGTGCTCGCAGCCGTGACCAACGGCGACCGCCGCGAGACTGACTGGATCACTCGTGACATGGGCCGCGTTTTCCCGCGCGAGTGGGAACGGTTCCGCGACGGCGTCCCCGCCGCCGAACGCGACGGCGACCTGTCGGCCGCCTACAGCCGGCTACTCCACGATCCCGACCCCGAGGTCCGCGCCACAGCCGCACGCGGCTGGTGCGAGTGGGAGGACACGCACATGTCGCTGGCCCCGGACGCCACACCCTCCCTGTCGATCGCCGACCCGGCATTCCAGCTGGCCTTCGCCCGCCTCGTGACCCACTACTGGTCCCACGGCTGCTTTCTGGAAGACGGGCAGCTACTGCGTGACATCGAACGGCTCCATGGAATTCCTGCCGTGTTGATCCACGGGCGTTACGACGTCAGCGGTCCACTCGACACAGCCTGGGCGCTGCACCGAGCCTGGCCCGGCAGCGAACTCGTGGTTCTCGACGACACCGGTCACCGCGGCGGCAGTATGACCGCGGCGATCGTCGCTGCCACCGACCGCTTCGCCCGCGATCAGAACAAGTAATCGTCGCGGCCTGCTGCCCCGCTGGATCGCCGACTGACTCAACACCGCGCCCGAGCCACTTCCTGCGCATCGCAACCGCGATTCCGCCAAGCAGACCCGGACAGCAAGCCAGCGGATTGTCTTGGTCTGCTTGGGGAGGGTTGAGTCCCCGGGAACCGTTCGGCCCGGTCGATCTCGACGCCGCCCGCACCACTGTCCACGGTGGACCGTCCCCGGGCGGGCCGCTAGGGTCCGGATGTGAGCGATGACAACGGAACAAGGATTCGGCTCGCCGCGGTGGCGGACGCGCCTGTGATCGCGTGTATCCACATGGCCTCCCGTGCTGCGGCCATGCCGTACCTGCCTGCGCAGCGACGCACTCACCAACAGGTCACGCGGTGGGTCGAGGAGACCCTCTTGGCCACCTGCCGAATGTGGGTAGCGGCGCGCGACACCGACGTCCTCGGCTATGCCGCGCTCGGCGGCGACGTGCTCGAGCACCTCTATCTGCGGCCGGATGTCCGTCGCCAGGGCATCGGCACGTTGTTGCTCAACGAGGTCAAACGACACAGTCCGGATGGGTTGTCACTGCATGTCTTCCAGCAGAATACCGATGCGCGAGCGTTCTACGAACAGCACGGTTTCCGCGTCGTGGACACCTGCGATGGCCGCGGGAACATGGAGCATCTGCCCGACCTGACCCTGCGTTGGAGCACACACATCAGGCACTAGTCGGACTTCTCCGCGAGGGTCGAGGGAGTCGCGCCCTGCTGGGGCGCGATCGTGTCGAACCAGCCCGAGCGCGGTTCACCGGGCGGCCGATCGAACGCGCTGACGTACGGCTTGATGTCGACGATCGGCGTGCCGTCGACCAGGTCCACTCCGGCGAACCGCAGTTCCGGGCCGCTCACGTCGAGCACCTGCACGAGGCTGAGCCCGATCGGGTTGACCCGCCGCGGGCTGCGGGCGGCGAACGTGCCGATCCGCCGTTGGCTTCGCTGCAGCAGGAACGGGACCTGGGTCATGGATGCCGGGCCTGGCTCGCCGCCGAGCCCGAGCCAGGACAACAACCACACGTAGTCGAACCCGTCCAGCTCCGCTGCCGGCGAAGGAGACCTGTCTGCCAATCGGGTCCGGCTACGCTTCGGCCATGGCTCGCTATGTGATCGACGCCGCGACCTTGGTCCACCTCGTGGACGCCGGACTCCACATCGATCCAGGCCACCAACTGGTCGCGCCGAACTCGATCCGCTCGGAGGCGTTGGAACTGTTGTTGCGGGATGTCAGTGCGGGCAAGCGCACCGAAGCGTCGGCCATGGACGCACACGAGCGGATGACCGAGACGAAGATGCGGCTTCTCGGTGACCGGATGTCGCGCCGCACCGCGTGGCGGATCGCCCGGCACCACGGCTGGGACACGCTCAGAGACGCCGAGTACATCGCGGTCGCCCGGTTACAGGCAGACGCATTGGTCACAGTGGACCCACGCCTCGCGGACAGAGCCCAGAACGAGGTGGCGGTGGCTGTTCTCGACGACCTGCTCGCCCCAGGATGACCGTTGTTCGCGCTGGCTGATCATCAGGTGGCCGCTTCGCGCCTGCATCGTTGACGCAGGCGCGAAGCACCTCACCAGACCGCCGAATGGACAGCTATCACATCGCCGGCCGCACAGCGGATCAGTAGTCCGAGCGCGGACTCACCTTGCGGCGGAGGTCAGCGGCTGCCGCGCAGGGTGTCGCGGCCCGCGTAGCGCGCCTCGGCGCCCAGCTCCTCCTCGATCCGGATGAGCTGGTTGTACTTCGCCGTGCGGTCCGAACGCGACAGTGAACCGGTCTTGATCTGCCCGCAGCCGGTGGCCACAGCGAGGTCGGCGATCGTGGTGTCCTCGGTTTCGCCGGAGCGGTGGGACATGACCGCGGAGTAGCCCGCCTTGTGCGCGGTGTCCACCGTGGTCAGTGTCTCGGTGAGCGTGCCGATCTGGTTGACCTTCACCAGGATCGAGTTGGCGATGCCCCGGTCGATGCCGTCGCGCAGCAGCTTCACGTTGGTGCAGAACACATCGTCGCCGACGAGCTGGACCCGGCCGCCGATCGTGTCGGTCAGCTGCTTCCAGCCGGTGTAGTCGTCCTGGGCGATTCCGTCCTCAATGGACACGATGGGGAACCGCTCAGTCAGTTCGGCCAGGTAGGCGACGTGCTCCTCGACGGTGCGCTTGCGGCCTTCGCCGACGTAGTCGTACACGCCGTCGGTGTAGAACTCCGACGCGGCGGGGTCGAGCAGGATCGCGATGTCCTGCCCCGGCGTGTAGCCGGTGTCCTCGATCGCCTTGACCACGAACTGAAGTGCCTCGTCGGCGGAGCTGAGGTTCGGCGCGAATCCGCCCTCGTCGCCGACGCTGGTGTTGTGGCCCGCGTCGCGCAACGACTTGCGCAGCGTGTGGAACACCTCGGAACCCATGCGGACGGCTTCGGCGAACGTCGGTGCGCCGACCGGGCCGATCATGAACTCCTGGAAGTCGATCGAGTTGTCGGCGTGTGCACCGCCGTTGATGATGTTCATCATCGGCATCGGCAGCAGATGCGCGTACACACCACCGACATACCGGTACAGCGGCAGGCCACTGGCGGCCGCAGCGGCCTTGACCGTCGCGAGCGACACGCCGAGCGTCGCGTTCGCGCCGAGCCGGGCCTTGTTCGCGGTGCCGTCCAGGTCGATCAGGATCCGGTCCACCTCAGCCTGGGCCTCGGCGTCCAGCCCGACGACCGCATCGCTGATCTCGCCGTTGACCGCGTCGACCGCCTTCCGCACGCCTTTGCCGTGGTAGCGCGACTTGTCGCCGTCCCGCAGTTCGACTGCCTCCCGGGTCCCGGTGGACGCGCCGGACGGCACCGCCGCACGGCCCTGCGACCCATCTTCGAGCAGGACATCCACCTCGACCGTCGGGTTGCCCCGGCTGTCGAGCACCTCGCGGCCGCGAACAGCGATGATGGCGGTCATGTGCGCTCCTCACTGAGTTTCTCGAGCAGGGAGGGCAGCGCAGCGTCGAGCCGCCCTCAAGCAGCAGGAGGCTATCAGAACCGATCAAGATGGCTGGACCAGGTGATCCGGAGGCAGAAGTTCCGCACACTGCGTCTGTTGGCGATCCGATCCGTGGATCGGCGGGTTCGAGGTCACGCGGCTGGTCGACCGGCCGGTGCAGCTCAGCCAGGTTGCGGTCGTACTCGAAGGCGTTGGCGCGCTGGACGCTGCCGAGGAGGTCGCCGCGCACGATCGTCAGTCTCGAATAATCGCGCCAGCGGTCGGGGTAGCCGACCTCGACCTTCAGATTGGCGAGCTTGACCTTGGCCCGCGCCTTGGTCTGCGGGGACATCCAGTCGAGACGGTCGATCCGGCGGGCGTAGGCCGCCTTGATCTG
>CBIMJO010001085.1:0-4185 GCA_966244135.1 uncultured Actinocrispum sp.
TGCAGCTCAACCTCGTGCCGGAGAGCGCTGTCGGCATGGAACGGTTCGGTGCGCTGTCGCCGGACGGGCACGCCTACACGTTCGACGACCGGGCGAACGGGACTGTGCGTGGTGAGGGTGGCGCGCTGGTTCTGCTGAAGCCGCTCGATCGGGCCATTGTGGACGGTGACGAGGTCTACTGCGTCATCGAGGGCAGTGCGGTCAACAACGACGGCACCAGTGAGGGCCTGACCGTTCCGAACCCTGACGCGCAGGAGGCCGTGATCCGGGCGGCCTGCCGCCGGTCCGGTCTCGACCCGCTCTCCGTGTCCTATGTGGAACTCCACGGCACCGGCACCAAAATCGGCGACCCGATCGAGGCTTCGGCTCTGGGGGCGGTGTACGGGGCCGACCGCGACCCGGGCACGCCGCTGCTCACCGGTTCGGTCAAGACCAATATCGGGCACCTCGAAGCCGCCGCCGGGATCGCCGGCCTGATCAAGGTCGCGCTGTCGGTGCGCAACGGGATGGTGCCGCCCAGCCTGAACTTCGAGCACCCCAACCCCGCGATCCGGTTCGACGACTGGAACCTGGACGTCGTCCGCGACACCACCCTCTGGCCGGGCGGTCTGGCCGGCGTGTCCTCGTTCGGCGTCGGCGGGACCAACTGCCACATCGTCATCTCCGGCTCGGCCGAAGCCCGGCCCGCCGCCGCGGACCGGACCGGCGCCCCGCTGGCGTTCCCGTTGTCCGGCCGGGACGACGAGGCTTTGCGGGCGCAGGCCGCCCGGCTGTACTCGTTCATGGAGGACTCCCCGGAGATCCCGGTCCAGGACCTGGGTTTCTCGCTGGCCACCACCCGGACCCAGTTCCCGCGGCGGGGTGTGGTGGTCGGCGGGGATCGCGAGGACCTGCTGACATCCTTGCGCTCACTCGCAGTCGGCAGCTCCTGCGCGGACGTCATCACCGGCTCGGCCGCGGCGGCTGGGCCGGTGGTGTTCGTCTTCCCCGGCCAGGGCTCACAGTGGGTGGGCATGGCCGGCGATCTGCTGGACCAGTCCGAGGTGTTCGCCGCCCGGATCGCCGAATGTGCCGAGGCACTGGCACCCTACATCGACTGGTCGCTGACCGCCGTGCTGCGCAACGACCCTGACGCGCCCTCGCTCGACCGTGTCGACGTTGTCCAGCCCGCGCTCTGGGCGGTGATGGTCTCGCTGGCCGCCGTGTGGCAGGCTGCTGGGATCGAGCCCGCCGCCGTTCTTGGTCAGTCCCAGGGTGAAGTGGCCGCTGCGTGTGTCGCGGGCGCACTGTCCCTTGCGGACGGTGCCAAGGTGGTATGTGAGCGCACCAAGTTGCTCCAGGACCACCTGTCCGGCAAGGGTGGCCTGGCCTCGGTGCTGCTGCCGGTGGACGAGGTCAAGGCCAGGCTGCACCCGCAGCTGTCGATCGGCGGGGTGAACGGGCCAGCGTCGACGGTCGTGTCCGGGCCGTTGGAGCAGCTCAACGAGCTGATCGAGAAGTGGCCCGAGGCGCGCCGGATCAACATCGACTACGCCTCGCACTCGTCCCAGGTCGTGCGGATCGAGAAGCAGATGCGCGCTGTCCTCGCGGACATCCAGCCGCGCGTGCCCGAGATCCCCTTGTACTCCACGGTGACCGGCGAGCTGGTCGAGGACGCTTCGCTGGACGCCGACTACTGGTACCGGAACCTGCGTCAGGCCGTCGAACTGCAGAAGGCCCTCGGTACCGTCGCCGCCGAGGGACTGGCCACGTTCGTCGAGTGCAGCCCGCATCCCGTGCTGATCGGCGCTCTGCAGGACTGCATTCAGCACGCCGGGCTCACTCCGGTGACCGTGCCGACGTTGCGCCGCAACGAGGGCGGGCTGCGGCGGTTCACCAAGTCCTTGGCCGAGCTGTATGTCCAGGGCGGCGAGGTCGACTGGGCCCGGCTGGTCCCCGGGATTCGGCGCACCTCCCTGCCGACGTACGCCTTCCAGCGGGAGCGCTACTGGCTCGACGGTGTCGCCGGGCCCGCGGAGATTCCGGCGGCCAGGGCCGAAGAGCGCCCGCAGCCGGTCTCGACCGACGCTGATCAGCGCTTGGATGTGGCCCGGCTGGTGCGGATCGAGACCGCGGCGGTGCTGGGGGTCTCAGATCCGGAGCAGCTCGACGTCTCGGTGCCGTTCAAGGAGCTGGGTTACGACTCGACGATGACCGTGGAGCTGGTCGTCCGGCTCAACTCCGCCACCGGTCTCAAGCTGTCCAGCACGACGCTGTTCAGCTACCCCACGCCCGAGACTTTGACCGACCACCTGGTGTCCGCGCTGGTCGGGGTTGTCAGTGACAGCGATGCTGTCATTGCTAGCTCCACCGAGCCGATCGCGATCGTCGGCATGGGCTGCCGGTACCCGGGCGGTGTGCAGTCGCCTGACGACCTCTGGCGGTTGCTGGTCAACGAGATCGACGCCGTCGGTGACCTGCCGCTGGACCGTGGCTGGGAGCTGACCGGGCACAAGGGCGCTTTCCTGTACGACGCGGGCGACTTCGACCCGGCGTTCTTCGGCATCTCGCCGCGCGAGGCCGTCGCCATGGACCCGCAACAGCGCCTCGTTCTCGAGGTGTCCTGGGAGGCCTTGGAAAGCGGCGGGATCGTTCCGCCCGCGCTGAAAGGCAGCCGCACCGGTGTCTTCGTGGGCGCGATGGCTCAGGATTACGGTCCCCGCCTGCATGAGCCGTCCGGTGAGGCCGAGGGGTACGTCCTGGTCGGTACCACGCCGAGCGTGCTGTCCGGCCGGCTCGCCTACACCTTGGGCCTGGAAGGGCCTGCGGTCACTGTGGACACCGCGTGCTCGTCTTCGCTGGTGGCGCTGCACATGGCCGCCCAGGCGCTGCGGGCGGGGGAGTGCTCGCTGGCGCTGGCCGGTGGTGTCACTGTGATGTCCGAGCCGGGCATCTTCGTCGAGTTCGCCAAGCTCGGCGGGCTGGCCGAGGACGGCCGGTGCAAGTCGTTCAGCGACACGGCGGACGGCACGGGCTGGTCCGAGGGCGTCGGCATGATCGTGCTGGAACGCCTGTCGGACGCCGAACGCAACGGCCACCAGGTACTCGGCGTGATCCGTGGCTCCGCGGTCAACTCCGACGGCGCCTCGAACGGACTGACCGCCCCGAACGGTGCCTCCCAGCAACGCGTGATCCGGCAAGCGCTTGCGTCGGCCGGTCTGTCGACTGCGGACGTCGACGCGATCGAAGCCCATGGCACCGGAACCAAACTCGGCGACCCGATCGAGGCCGAGGCCCTGCTGGCCACCTACGGCCGGAACCGCGAGAACCCGCTGCTGCTGGGTTCGATCAAGTCGAACATCGGTCACTCCCAGGCGGCCGCGGGTGTCGCCGGTGTGATCAAGATGGTCCAGGCCATGCGCCATGGTGTGCTGCCCCGGACCTTGCACGTCGACGCGCCTTCGTCCCATGTGGACTGGACGGCCGGCTCGATCGAACTGCTCACCTCCCCGGCCGAGTGGCCCTCCGTCGACCGCGTCCGCCGTGCTGCCGTGTCGTCTTTCGGGATCAGCGGTACCAATGCGCACCTCATCGTCGAGGGCGTCGTTGCCGCCAGTCCGGGCTCGGATCGACGGAGCGGTGCGGTGGTGCCGCTGGTCTTGTCGGCGAAGAGTGAAGGGGCGTTGCGGGGACAAGCCGAGCGGCTGGCTGACCGCCTTGGCGAGGATGTCGAGCTGGCGGATGTCGCCCTGTCACTGGCTGTCGGCCGGACGGGTTTCGAGCGCCGGGCGACGATCGTGGCCGCCGATCGCGATGAGGCGGTGGCCGCGCTGCGGGCCTTTGCCGAGGATGGGACGGCCGTCAGCCCGGTCGCGGGCAAGACCGGGTTCCTGTTCGCCGGGCAGGGGTCGCAGCGGCTGGGCATGGGCCGGGAGCTATACGCGCGGTTCCCGGTGTTCGCGCACGCCTTCGACGTGGTGCTGGCCGAGCTCGACTCCGAGTTGCCGGATGTGATCTGGGGTGAGGATGCCGAGCGGCTGAACCAGACCGGGTTCACGCAGCCCGCTCTGTTCGCGCTGGAAGTGGCGCTCTATCGACTTGTCGAGTCCTGGGGTGTGCGGCCGGACTATCTGGCCGGGCATTCGATCGGTGAGATCGCGGCCGCTCATGTGGCTGGGGTGCTGTCGCTGCAGGATGCTTGCAAGC
>CBIMJO010001086.1:0-4183 GCA_966244135.1 uncultured Actinocrispum sp.
CATATGATGACGCCGGCGATGATCACCATGGTGAACGTCGAGCTGAGGAACAGCCGCAACGGGATCAGCGCGGCCTCCTTCATCTTCGACTCGACCAGGCCGAACAGGATCAGCCCGACCACGCCGATGCCGTAACAGATCAGCGCCCGCTGCGAGTCCCAGCCCCATTCGCGGCCCTGCTCGGCGATGATCAGCAGCGGCACGATGCCGATCACCAGGGTGACCGCGCCCCACCAGTCGATCTTGTGGTCGTGCCGCTCGTGCGGCACGTTGAGCACCTTGGCCACCACGAACAGCGCGACGATGCCGATCGGCACGTTCACCAGGAACACCCAGCGCCAGCCCGCGGTGAACCAGATCTCGTGCTGGCCCGCCAGGTAGCCGCCGAGCACCGGGCCCAGCACGCTGGACGTGCCGAACACGGCCATGAAGTAGCCCTGGTACTTGGCGCGTTCCCGGGGCGAGACGATGTCGGCGATGATCGTGAACGCCAGCGACATCAGGCCGCCCGCGCCCAGGCCCTGCAGCGCCCGGAAGGCCGCGAGCTGGTACATGCTCTGGGAGAACGTGCAGGCCAGCGAGCCGATCACGAACAGCGTGATGGCCAGCAGGTAGAACGGCTTGCGGCCGTAGATGTCGGACAGCTTGCCGTAGATCGGCGTGGCGATCGTCGAGGTGATCAGGTACGCGGTGGTCGCCCAGGCCTGCAGGTCGAGGCCCTTGAGGTCGTCGGCGATGGTCCGGATCGAGGTACCGACGATGGTCTGGTCCAGCGCGGCCAGGAACATGCCCAGCATCAGGCCGGACAGGATGGTCACCACCTGCCGATGGCTCAGCCTCGGGGCGGCCACGGCGGGCGCGGCGGCGGTCTCGGTCATCGGGTTTCCCCCATCGGGTGATAGTTCTCGAAGTCGTCGTTCAGCCGGCGCAGCAGCAGCACCAACGTCTCGCGGTCGGCCGCCGGCCAGTGGGCCAGGATCGCCGCCATGTGCTTGTTCCGGGCCTCCTTGGCCCGCCGGAACGCCTCCTCGCCCGCTTCGGTGGCCACCAGCAGGCAGGCGCGGCCGTCCTCGGGGTCGGCCTGGCGCTTGACCAGCCCGTGCTGGACGAGCCCGCCGACCTGGCGGCTGACCGTGGACGTGTCGGAGTGCACCGCGTCGGCGAGCGCCGTCGTGCGGTGCGGGCCGGCCGTGACCAGGCGGGCGAGCAGCGCGTACGCCGCCCGTTCGATCCCGTCCGCGGTATGGGTACCCGCGAACTGGGCCTTGGCCCGGTTGATCATGCTGAGCAGGCGGACGAGCTGATAGCCGAGGTCCTCGACGATCTCCAGGTCGGCCTCGGTCGTCACCTCAGCTGCCATCACACCAACTCCAGGACGAAATAGATTGTTGTCTGTTGCAACTAGTTGCCTGGCCCAAGCATCGACCTTTTTTGCAGACAATGCAAGTTGGGCTTGGGTCACAGTGGACGGAATGCACACTCTTTCGGTGGCTGTCGGTCTTTGTCTGTACAACCTGCACAGCTGAACCGATAAGTGTTGCTCATACTGCGTGGTCAGATCGATGCTTGACGGTATGACCGACACTTTGGGACGCCCCGAATCTCAGCTGGACGACGTGAGCTTCGACCAGCTCAAGCAGCTGGTCGGCCTGGTCGAGTACGACTCGGCCAAGGACCCGTTCCCGGTCAGGGCCATGGACGCGGTGGTCTTCGTTGTGGGCAACGCCACTCAGACCGCCTGGTTCTACCAGGTCGCGTTCGGGATGAGCCTGGTCGCGTACTCCGGGCCGGAGACCGGCGAACGGTCCCGCAAGTCCTACGTGCTCAAGTCCGGCTCGGCCCGGTTCGTGATCAACGGCGGGGTGGCCCCGGACAGCCCGCTGCTGGATCACCACCGGCGGCACGGTGACGGCGTGGTGGACCTCGCGCTCGAGGTCGACGACGTCGACCAGTGCGTCCGGCACGCGCGGGCGCAGGGCGCGACCGTGCTGGACGAGCCGCACGACGTGTCCGACGAGCACGGCACGGTCCGGCTCGCGGCGATCGCGACCTACGGCGAGACCCGCCACACCCTGGTCGACCGGTCCCGCTACACCGGTCCCTACCTGCCCGGCTATGTCGCCAAGAACAGCTCGGTCCGGCGCCGCGAGGGCGCGCCGAAGCGGCTGTTCCAGGCGGTCGACCACTGCGTCGGCAACGTCGAGCTGGGCAAGATGGACTACTGGGTCGACTGGTACAACCACGTGATGGGCTTCGTGAACATGGCGGAGTTCATCGGCGACGACATCGCCACGGACTACTCGGCGCTGATGTCCAAGGTGGTCTCCAACGGCAACCACCGGGTCAAGTTCCCGCTCAACGAGCCCGCGATCGCGAAGAAGAAGTCGCAGATCGACGAGTACCTCGAGTTCTACGAGGGCGCCGGCGTGCAGCACATCGCGTTGGCCACCAACGACATCATCGCGTCCGTCAACGCCATGAAGGACGCCGGCGTCGAGTTCCTGGACACCCCCGACTCCTACTACGACGATCCCGAGCTGCGGTCCCGGATCGGGCAGGTGCGGGTGCCGATCGAGGTGCTCAAGAAGCACCGCATCCTCGTCGACCGCGACGAGGACGGCTACCTGCTGCAGATCTTCACCAAGCCGATCGGCGACCGCCCCACCGTGTTCTACGAGCTGATCGAGCGGCACGGCTCGCTCGGCTTCGGCAAGGGCAACTTCAAGGCCCTGTTCGAGGCGATCGAGCGCGAGCAGGAGCGCCGCGGCAATCTGTAACGCCAAGGCGCCATCAACACCGGCGAGGCAATCTCTCACGCCGAAGCGCCATCAGCACCGGCGAGGCAATCTCTCACGCCATCGGGTACACCGGGTGATCTTGGCTCAAGGAGGGCGTGGGGCTCAAGGAGGGCGTGGGATGGCTGCGGGCCGCGCCACCGCAGCCCTCCCACTTATCGGCGACCACAAGGGTCGAGGTTCACCGTTCCCAGGTAGCGCTCGGCGACCCGGCCGGCCTTGTCCATGGCGACGACCGCGACCCGGATCGGGCCGCTCGCATCGCCCTTCCCTTGGTATGGGCCGACTGTGCCGGTCCAGGTCGATCCGCCGGCGTTGCGCATCTCGCTGTTGGCCGTCTTTCCACCCATGTAGGTGCCCAAGCGGACGACGTAAACACCGTCCGTCGACGTGACATTCACCCGGATCGTGGACGTTTTCGGCCCGGGGCACCCGGTCGGGGAAATGTCGGTGCGCTCGATCGCGTCCGGGCCCACGGTGATCGTCAGCCCTGGATTCGGCTGTGCGGCAGGTGCTTGCGGGACGGCCGCGGACCCTGCCGGGGCGTTGATGGGTGAGCGCGGGCTGGGCACGGTCGTCGGTTTCGGCGTGACCAAGGTCGTTTCGCCTTGGGGCGCAACGGACATCGACGGCGGGGCGGCCGCGACGACGGTCGGGGTGACCGTGGAAGGCGTTGGCGGGGCAGGAAGATCGGTGGCGTAGGGGGCGGGCCTCACCACCGCGAAGGTCAGGCACGCGGCCGCGCCGACGCCGGCGGCGATCAGGCCCTTCTTGACCGCGAGAACCTTTCCCGCGCCGCCCATCGGCACGGTGAGCAGGCCGGGGACCGCGCAGAGCAGCTCGCGCGTGCGGTGCTTCTCCTTCTCGTGCCGCTCGGTGCACGCCTCGCAGCCGCGGATGTGCTCCTCCATCCCGCGCAGCATCGCCGGGGACGGCGCCTGCTGCGCGAGGTCCGCGATGTACTCGCAGGTCGGGCTCGCGATCAGCCGGGCCGCGATGGCCGCCTCGGTGAAGGTCTCGGACATCTTGCCGTCGGTGGCGCGCAGGCTGGACTTCTTGATCTTCAACGCCGCCGCCGCGTCGCTGTCCGACATCCGGCCGGCGCCCTCGGCGATCCGGATCCGCAGCCGCTTGTACTGCTTGCTCGTCAGGAACGGGCGCATCTGCTCGGCGAGCTGGTTCACCGCGATCAGCGCCAGGCGTTCCTCGGCCTCGTCCGGTGAGGCCTGCGCGGGGACCAGTTCCTCGGGCAACGGCCCGGTCTCCAGCCGCTTGAGCTTGCGCTTGAGCATCTCGTACGAGGTGTTGCGCGCGGCGGTGGTCAGGTAGGCCGAGGGCTTCTCCACGGTCCGGCCGTGCAGGTAGCGCGTTGCCCGCTCGAAGACCTC
>CBIMJO010001087.1:0-4182 GCA_966244135.1 uncultured Actinocrispum sp.
GCGGCGCTGCCGTCGCTGTCGTCGGCGCAGGCCGGCGCGCCGATCGCGAAAGCCAGCGCGGACAAGACATCCGGGCCCTCGCCGCTGACCGTCCACTTCTCCAGTGACGGATCGCGGGATCCGGACGGCACGCCGGTCACGTACGCCTGGGACTTCGACGGCAACGGCACCACCGATTCGACCGACGCCAACCCGACGTTCACGTATCAGAACAACGGGAACTTCAGCGCCACGCTGACGGTGTCCGACCCGGGCAACCGCACGGCGACGGCGAACGTGCCGATCGTGGTGGGCAACAGCGCGCCGACGGTGACGCTGAACCTGCCGCCGAATGGTGGTTTCTTCGACTGGGGTGACCAGGTCAAGTTCGGCATCACGGTCACCGACCCCGAGGACGGCACGATCAACTGCACCGATGTGAAGCTGCAGTCGATCCTCGGCCACGACACGCACGGCCACCCGCTCGACCAGTACACCGGGTGTTCGGGCGCGGTCCAGACCACGCTGTCGTCCGGGCACAGCGACGGCGACAACGTGTTCGCCGTGCTCGAGGCCTCGTACACGGACAAGGGCGGCGCCGGTGGCGCCTCGCCGTTGACCGGCCGGGCGCAGGCGATCCTGCAGCCCAAGCACAAGCAGGCCGAGTTCTTCGCGGCCACCGGCCGGACCCCGGACGGCACCGGCACCGGCAACCCCGGTGTGCAGGTGGAGACCGCGAGTGACACGCAGGGCGGGTTCAAGGACATCGGGTCCATTGAGGACGGTGACTGGTGGTCGTTCGACCCCACGAACCTGTCCAACGTGAACGCCCTGCGGTTCCGCACCGCGTCGGCCGGCACGGGTGGCGTCATCGAGGTGCACTCCGGCGCCACCGATGGCCCGCTGATCGGCTCGGTGACCGCACCGGGGACCGGCGACTGGCAGGTCTACACCGATGTCACGCTGAACCTCAGCAACCCGCCGACGAGCAGCGGCCCGCTGTTCTTCGTTGCCCGCAAACCCGCCGGCAGCGGCAACAACGGCGGCCTGTTCAACGTCAACTGGGTCGACTTCCTCGGCAAGGGTGTCACGGACAACCAGCGGCCCGATGTGACCGTGTCCGGCACGCCGACCCGCGGGACCGCCCCGCTGGCGGTGAACTTCCACGCCACCGCAACGGATCCCGAGGGCGACACGCCGCTGACCTATGCGTGGGACTTCGGGGTCGCCGGTGCGCCGAAACCGACCACTGCGGACGCCAGCTACACCTACCAGGTGCCGGGCAGCTACGAGGCGATGGTCACCGTGACCGACGCCAAGGGTGCCTCCCGCAGCGAGCACGTGGCGATCACCGTGGACAGCCCGAACACGACCTGTCTGTCCGGGAAGTCCGACGGCTTCGACGGTCCGCTGGACCGGTCGAAGTGGACGGTCCTGCGGGAGAACCAGGACCTGTCCGTGTCCGGTGGCAGCCTGCACATCCCGACCGCGCTGGCCGAGATCTACGGCACGGACAACAGCAAGCCGGTGCCCAACCTGGTGTTGCAGCCGATGCCCTCGGGTGTCTGGCAGGCGACCACAAAGGTGAGCATGGTGGCGCGGGATGCCTACCAGCAGGCCGGTCTCGTGCTCTACGGCGACGATGACAACTACGCCAAGATGATGCTGGAGGCGCGGGGCACCAACGACGCGAACGCGCGGATCTTCCAGTTCGTCCGCGAGGAGAACGGTGTTCCCAACGAGGTGGCCGAGTCCAACACGGGCAACCTCGGGGCGTCCTTCCCGGACACCGCCTACGTCCGGCTGTCCAGTGACGGCACGCACATCACCGCGGCCTACTCCGCGGACGGTGTGTCGTGGACGTCGATGCCGCAGACGGACAAGCTGATCGCGGGCATCACCAACCCGCGCATCGGCCTGATGTCGTTGGCCAGCAGCGGGACGCGCCCGGTGGTGGACGCGGCGTTCGACTGGTTCCAGCTCGTGCCGGACGACACCGCCACCCCGGCGTCGCCGAACGACGAGTTCGACGGCACCGCGCTGAACACCTGCCGCTGGGGCACGATCGTGCGCCCCGACCCCACCACCGAGCGGGTGACCGGCGGCAACCTGGAGATCGACACGCAGACCGGCGACATCTACGGCACCGGCAACACCGGTCCGCGCAACTTCACCCTGCAGACGCCGCCGAGCGGTGACTGGACGGTGGAGACGAAGGTCGACGCCAGCGCGCTCAACGAGCAGTACCAGCAAGCGGGCCTGATCGCGTACGTCGATGACGCGAACTACGTGAAGTTCGACTACATCACCGACAACACCGCAGGTCAGCCGGTCACGCGCCGGATCGAGCTGCGCGGTGAGGCGGCCGACACCGTGCTCGACCCGCAACCCGGGGCCAACAACCTCACGCAGGGTGTGTGGTGGCTGCGGATGGTCAAGCAGGGCAACACCTACCACGGGTTCTCCTCATCGGACGGTTCCGTGTGGACCGAGATCGGTACGGTGAGCAACCCCGCGGTGGCGTCGGCCAAGGTCGGCCTGTTCGCCTTCGGCGCCAACCAGACGGCGTCGAAGACGGCCAAGTTCGGCTACTTCCACGCCTCGTGGGGCCAGCCCGCCGACGCGGAAGCGCCGGTGACCACCGCGGTCGCCAACCCGGCCGGGCCGGGCTGGTCGAAGACGCCGGTGACGGTCACCTTGACCGCCACGGACACCGGCAGCGGCGTGGACCACACGGAGTACACAGTGGACGGTGGCAACTGGACGCCGTACACCGCTCCGTTCACGGTCAGCGCTGACGGCAACCACCAGGTGCAGTACCGCTCGGCGGACAAGGCGGGCAACGTCGAGGCCGCCAAGACCCTCGCGGTACAGGTGGACGCGACCGCGCCGACGGCCACGGCCGCGACGACCCCGGCGGCGCCGGACGGTCAGAACGGCTGGTTCACCTCCAGCGTGTCGGTCGCGGTGACCGCGGCGGACGCCACCTCCGGGGTGGCCAAGACCGAGGTCAGCATCGACGGCGGGGCCTGGACGGCGTACACCGACCCGGTCAGCATCGCCGCCGACGGTGCCCACACGGTCGGCTACCGGGTCACCGACACGGCAGGCAACACGTTCGCCGGTTCCCTCCAGGTGAACAAGGACGCCACCGCGCCGCTGACCACGGCCCAGTTCGCCGCCCCGAACGACGACGGCTGGAACCCCGGCACCGTCCCGGTGACACTGTCCACAACGGACAGTGTGTCCGGAGTGGCGAGCACGCAGTACTCGCTCGACGGCGGGCCGTGGACGGCGTACACCCAGCCGGTGAACGTGACCGGCGACGGCACGCACACCCTGGCGTACCGCTCGGCCGACAAGGCGGGCAACGCCGAGGCGCAGAAGGCGGCCACGGTGAAGATCGACGGCACCAAGCCGACGGTCCTCGTCTCGGGTGTGGCCGACGGGCAGATCTACGGCGACAGCCAGGATCTGCGGATCGGCTGGCAGGCAGTGGACTCGACCTCCGGGATCAAGACGGTGACCGGGTCGCTGGACGGCAAGGCATACGCGTCCGGCACGCTGCAAGCCCTGTACGAGCTGGGCCTGTCCATCCACTCGCTGTCGGTGACGGCGGTGGACAAGGCCGGGAACCAGACCGTGCAGACGGTCACGTTCGGGATCACCACGTCCACAAGGGACGTTGGTAACCTGGTCGACCGGTTCCGGGCGACCGGCCGGCTGTCCCAGGCCAGTGCGAACAAACTGCAGACCCAGCTGACCAAGGTCCGCAAGGCCGAGGCGACCGGGAACGATACCAAGACCATCAAGGAACTGCAGGCGTTCCGCACGCTGGCCAACAACCAGCAGACGGTGCCGGTGGCCGAGGTCCGCCAGACCCTGGTCCGTGACACCGACGCCCTGATCGCTCGATTGTCAGGGCCTACCGGAAGAGTCAAGTAGTCCAGCGAGGGGCGGGGTCCGGCCCCGCCCCTCCCGGCAGGGAGTTCACGCCATGGCGAAGCGAACCGCAGCTCCTCCCAAGTGGACAGCCACGCCCGAGAAGGCCGCTGTGCCTTGGCGGAGCTGGGTGAGCGTCGTCGTCGTGGGCGCCCTTCTTTTCCTTGCCGGATACCTGATCGGCAAGCCGAGCAGTGTCCAGCAGGACGCCGACCAGATCCGGCAGGCCGACGCGGCCAGGGACAAGGCTCAGGTCGCCGA
>CBIMJO010001088.1:0-4176 GCA_966244135.1 uncultured Actinocrispum sp.
TTGAAGAACCGGTCGAGGGCGGTGCGGGAGCGCGTGTCGGCCATACGGGTAGCCTCCCTGACGTGGCGTCCACAGAGGAACCCGAAACGGGAGAAGAAACCGGAAAGTCACTTCCGGCGCCCCCACCGCCCCCGGCGGCCCTGGTCGATCTCTACAAGATCGTGATCATGGGCACGGCGGTGTGGCTGGCCGTGCTCGTGGTCGCCCTGTTCACCGGCCCGCACATCCTGGCCTGGACCGCGTTCGCCGGGGCGGTGCTCGGCGTCATCGGCATGGCGATCATGTCCTGGCAGCGTGCGGCGGCCCGCCGAGGCTCCAAAACCGCCCAGCAAGGCATCTAAGGGAGTTTGCGGGCGATGGCCAGCTGGGCCATGTACCGCTTGGTGACGCGGCCGTTGTAGCGGGTGTCGATCAGGGCCGCGATGTCCGCGAGCAGGTCGTCACGGGCGGGCAGGGCCCGGTGGCCGGAGTAGGTCGACAGCACGCCGATGTAGTCCTCGGTCGAGTACAGCTCGTCCCATTCGTAGCGGTGGAACCGCACCTCGCCGAACCGCTCGGACACGTCGAACTCCCGCGGGATCTCGGCGGCGGGCTGCAGGCGCAGGCCGGGCGGGGTCGCCGGGTCCCAGCGTTCGTAGATGTCCTGGACGTCCACGAAGAACTGCTCGGTGCCGCCGAGGACGTGCTCGGTCGAGATCACCGCGAGCGCCCCGCCGGGCCGGAGCGCGTTGGCGCACTTGTCCATCCGGATCGCCGGGTCGAGCCAGTGGAACGAGGTCGCGGCCAGCACCAGGTCGAACTTCTCGGCGGGCAGCGGCCAGTCCTCGAACGCGGACACGATGACCTCGACGTCCATCGAGGCCAGCTTGTGCCGGGCGACCGCGGCCAGTTCCGTCCCCAGCTCCACCGCCACGACCGAACACCCCAGCCGGGCCACGGGCGCGGTCGCCTGCCCGGTCCCGCACCCGATCTCGAGCACCCGCGTACCCGGGCCGGCGGGTAATTCGCCGAACAACGCCAGGGGATAGTCCGGCCGGTACCGGTCGTACAGCTGCGCGTCCTCGTTGAATGTCCGCCGCAGGCGCTCTCGGTTCACCTGACCAGTCTGGCGAACCGCCGCAACTCCCCGCTGAACAGGGCCGGTCGTCGCGCTAGTCCACCAGGAACATCGAGGCCTGCAGGGAGAACAGGCTCGCATACGTGCCGTCCAGCGCCATCAGCTCGGCATGTGTGCCCTGCTCCACGACCTTGCCGTGGTCCAGCACGATGATCACGTCGGCGTGCTGCACGTTCACCAGCCGGTGGGTGATGAGGATCGTCGTCCGGCCGTGCTGCTCGCTCAACCGCCGCAACGACTCGAACACCGCGTGCTCGGCGCGGGCGTCCATCGCCGCGGTGGGCTCGTCCACCACGAGGATCGGCGCGTCCCGGTAGATCCCCCGGGCCACACTGATTCGCTGCCACTGGCCACCGGACAAGTCCCGGCCATCCCTGAACAGCTTGGACAGCAGGGTGTCGTAGCCCTTCGGCAGCTCGTCGATCACCTTGTCCGCACCCGATTCCGCAGCGGCCTCGGCCACCGAAAGCCCGCCGGCGCGGTCGATCCGGCCCATCCGGATGTTGTCGTACGCGGTCATCGGCCACCGCGCCGGATCCTGCAGGACGAGTGAGATCTGTTGGTAGATCGAGTCCTCGGCGACGGTCTTCAGGTCGACGCCGTCCCACCGCACCTGTCCGGCAGTGGGCAGATACAGCCCGGTGATGAGCTTGGCCAGCGTGCTCTTGCCCGATCCGTTCTCCCCCACCAGAGCCACAGTCTGTCCTTTGTGGATGGTCAGCGACACGTTGTCCAGCGCGACCGGCTCCTGGCCCGGATAGGTGAACCCGGCCGTGTCCAAGGTGATCCGCGAAGGTGCGGTGACCGAGACGCGACCGGCGGGCCGGGTGCGGGCTTCGCTCTGTTCGACGAGCCGCGAGTACAGCTCGAGATAGAGGGTCTGCTCGTACAAGGTGTTGATGCTCAACATGGTGCCGTTCAAGGCAGAAGTCGCCAGCCGCATCGCCACGACCGCGGCACCGGCCATCGGCAGCAGGATCCACCCGGCGTGCAGGAGCAGGCCGAGCACGGCATAGCCCGCACCCGTGCCGATCCCGGCGACGGCACGGCCGACCAGCCGGACCCGCGTCTTGGCCAGCTCGACCCGGCCGGTCTCCGCGCTGATCGACGCGCTGACCTGCATGTACTCGTTGAGCAGGGCCGGTCCGGCGGTGCTCGCCCGTAGCTCCGCGGCCGACTCACGTTCAGTCAGCAGGTCGCTGGCGAGGGTGAGCCGGCGCGTCCGGGAGATCATCCGCAGGTACGAGCCATACGCGAGCTTGGCCGCGCGAGCCGACGCCCACACGTTCGGCACTACCGCGAACAGGACCACCGGCGCGAGCACCGGGTGCAACAACCCGGCGGAGGTGACCGCGGCGGCCAGGTTCACCACGGAGAACCCGATGCCCGCGATCTCGTGCAGGCTCAGCTCGATGCTGCGCACACCCGTGTTGAGGCACTGTTTCAGCAGGTCCATGTAGTCGCTGTCCTCGAACGCGACCAGCTCGACCCGGGCCACGGCCGAGTGCACCCGCACCTCGGCGACCCGTTGCACCCGTGGCCGCAACACCGCCTGAGCCGCGTTGCTCGCCGACTCCAGCAGCGCACGCATGGAAAACGACGCCACCACAAGGCCGATCGCGGGCAACGCCGCGACAACCTGCTGAGCGGTCGATCCTTGAGCCAGCAGAGTGCTCAGAACGTCAGCTGTGGCAAGAAGTCCGAAGCCGGTGGCGCATCCGGAGGCAAGTGAAAGCACACCAGCCAGCAGGGTGAGCCACCGGGAGGTCTGCCAGGCCAGGCCGACAACCATCGCCGCACCCGCTGGCAGCGCGCGCAATGCCCGCCACAGACCCGAACGCGCCACCTCCTCGTCGATCCGGGTCCAGTCCGGCAGCTTGACCTCGTCGACCCCGATCAGCGCGCTCATCGGCGCCTCCCCTCTCTTCAGCCCACCGGTCGTCCTGTTAGGACAGTGCCAGCGCACGGCCCCAGGCGGGCGCTTCACCAGTGGCGGCGGCCAGCAGAGCGAGCGCGACCCCGGCCGCGCCATCGAGCAGTTCCGCCTGGGAGTCGACCGGGCCCACAGGGGATCGGAACCAGTAGCCGTAACGAGCATCCTTGGCATACAACGACAACAGCTGTTCCGTGAGCGTCTCGACCTCGGCGGTGAACTCGCCGCTCTCCCGCGCGAACCGTTGCGTGATCACCACCATCCCGGCCACACCATGGCACAACGAGGGCCAACGATCGATCCCCCGAGCGTGCGGCGACCGCCGGAACACCGCCCGCATGGCCTCGATCGCCAACGTCCGCAAGCCACCATCGCCGAGAAAGTCGCTGGCGTGCAAGAGCGCCAAGGCAACACCCGGACTGCCGTAGCACCAACTCGCCTCTTCGTGTTTCCTCGGCGAGGCCGGGGCGCCAGGAAGCGGCACGGCGGCATGCCAGTTCGGCCCCCACTCGTCATCGACCCGTTGCGCGGCAAGCCACCTTGCGACGCGTTCCACCGTCTCCCTTGGGACGCCGGATGTCAGCGACAGCAACGCAAGCGGGCCGGCGATGCCGTGCGCGAGCCCGCAGCCCACCATCCCGTCCGGGAAGTCCTGGGCGAGCGGCATCTCGGGGTGCAAGGTCTCAGTCCGCGTGTGCCAGTTGGGCAAGTCGCCACTCTGACCGCACAAAGCCTCTAGACCACGCAGAACTGGGGTGAGGCCCTCTGGCCGGGCACTCAGGTACGCGCCGATCCCAGCAAGCCCGTGAACGTAGTCAAAGTCATGAAACGGCCGTCCGGCGGGGCTTGCGGCCACCTCATCGCCTAGTTTCGCGGCCGCCGGGACGATCCAGCTGTCCAGTTCGGCGAGCAGCGTCTGGTAGCGCGTGCCTTCCCGCGACAGGCACCACGCGGTGAAAGCCACCGTGCCCAGTCCCCCGAAAAGACTGGGCAGGCGGCTTCCTTGCCGCTGGGCCACGCCGACCGCGGAGATGAGGTGTGCCTTGGCCGAACCGGCCCAGCCTTCACCGGGCTGGAGCCGGTCCAGTTCGTCACAGAGGATGGCGGCACCGCAGTGGCCGTCCAG
>CBIMJO010001089.1:0-4173 GCA_966244135.1 uncultured Actinocrispum sp.
GCACGTCTCCATCGCCACCGACAGCGTCGACCGCGAGCACGCCGACGAGACCGCGCGCCAGCTCGCCCGCGGGATGCTCGACGAGCTGCGACGCCTCGCCGAACGGGAACGCTTCCGGGTCGGCCTGCCCACCGCCTTCCCGAGCTGACCGGAGCCCCCATGTCGCTGAGCACCCAGTCCCAGGCCAAACGCGGCTACCTCGCGCAGATCCTGACCATCCCGCCGCTGATCTACCCGTTCCAGTACAACCCCACGCAGATCAGCGACAGCCGCAAGCTGAACTGGCAGGAGCGCGGCATGACCCCGCGCAAGACCGGCGGCTCCGCGCTGGGCAATCTCGTCGGCAGCATCAAGCCCCTGGTGGAGACCATGGGCAAGAAGTTCTCCGGCTCCACGCTGAAGGCGTTCAAGGCCGACGCCGACCGCACGATCAACTTCAAGTTCCTGGTCGACGGCCGGGAACTGCGGCCGGGAGAGCCCTCGCGGCGGCGCGATGACGACGGCAGCATCCTGGGCGACCTCGCGATCGTGCGGTCGTTCGCCTACCCGCAGATGCTCGACGTGCTTTCCCTTGCCAGCGCGGTGTTCGGCGGGGGCGGTGCGGAGGACTGGGGCAAGGTCTTCTTCAACGAGCCGCCGCCGGTGGTGCTGGTGTTCGGCAGCACCAGCATCGACGGCTACATCACCGAGCTGAAGATCACCGAGACCCAGTTCAACTCCGACCTCGACCCGATCCGGGCCGAGGTCGAGATCACCATGATCGAACGGGTCGACTCACTGTCCTTCGTGGTCGACACGGTCAAACGCGTCGGCCGGACCTTCTACCACACGGCCTACGAGGACATCGGCAAAGTCCTGTTCTGAGGGGAGAATCCGCGATGGCCGCCGGCCCGCTCTCGCGTTACCAGGGGATGGACGTGGTGCAGGTGCGTCACCAGACCCGTGGCGCCACCCGCTCGCTGCCGGTGCGGCGCCTGCAGCCCGTACCGGCCACCGCCGACCGGCTGCACCGCTACACCGGTTACGACACAACGGATCTGCTGGCGTTGCGGTTCTTCGGGCGGGAGGACCTGTACTGGTTCCTGCTCGACGCCAACGGCGGGCGGCTGCCGGACGACTACCGGCCCGGCGAGCTGATCGTGGTGCCGCCCGCCGAAGACGTGACCCGGATCCAGCGGGCCTGAGATGCCGGACATCTACGTCACCGTCAAGATCGCGGGCGAGGACGCCACCGGCCTGGTCCAGCACGTCGAGATCGAGGAGAGCGACGTGCGGGCCGACCTGGCCACGCTCACCTTCGTCGACCAGTCGCTGGTGCTGCCGGACGTGCTGCACGAGGGCCTGGGCATCGAGATCGACCTGGGCCGGCAGGACGCGCACGCGCTGGTGTTCCGCGGGGTGGTCACCTCGCTGCGCTGCGGGTTCCCGCACCAGAGCGCGGCCCGGGTGGTCGTCGAGGCGGTCGACACCCTGGTCGGGCTGAGCCTGAAGCCACAGACGAAACGGTGGTGGAACACGACTCTGAGCACGGTCGTGCGGGAGATCGCGGTCGCCAACGGCATGGTGCCCGGCCGGATCGAGCCCGCCGAGGACCCGGCGTTCGACGAGGACCGCCCGCTGCAACAGGTCGAGGAGACCGATCTCGCGCTGCTGTACCGGCTGGCCCGGGACTACGACTGCAAGGTCTTCGCCGAGCACTCCGGGCCGGTGGACCGGCTGGGTTTCGTGGCCACCGGCAGCCTGCTCAGCGACCAGCCGATCGACCACGAGCTGGTGTTCAACCAGAACGTCGTCGACCTGGAGACCACGTTCGAGGCCTTCGAGGCCGACCCGGAGCAGAAGCTCGTCAGCACGGATCTGCAGACCGGGGACCGGATCGAGGCCGACCAGAAGTCGGTGACCGGCGGCGACACGTCGTGGACCCCTGACGCCGCAAGGATTGCGCGGCTGGGCACGGGTGCCGCGTGGGTCACCGCGGTGCTGGCCAAGGGCACGCCGGTGCGCACTCAGCTCACGGATCACTGGCGTACCAGGGAAAGGGTGACGGGCGCGGCGTCCCGGTCGTCGTCGGACCACTCGGCGGCGCTGGGGGACAAGGCCCGGCGGCTCGGCCAGTCGGCCCGCGGCCGCACCACCGGGGACGTCGACCTGCAGCCGCGCAAGATGGTGAAGCTGACCGGGTTCGGCGGCCGGTGGTCCGGATCCTGGTACCTGACCGGGGTCCGGCACGAGGTCGACATCCCGTCCCGCTCGTACACGACTTCGTTCACGGCGAGGCGGTGATGGTCATGTTCTCCGGACTGTATCTGGGAAACGTCGAGGGTGTGCGCAAGGACGGCCGGCTGGAGGTGAGCGTCCCGGCGGTGTTCGACAAGACCGAGCCGGGCGCGCACGCCCTGGCCCGGCCGTGCTTCCCGTACGGCCAGTTCTTCGTGCCACCGGTGGATACCAAGGTCTGGATCGCCTTCGAGAACGGCGATCCGTCCGCACCGGTGTGGCTCGGAACCTGGTACCCCCAAGGGGACACGCCCTCGGAGGCCGACGCCGACCCACCGGTGAAACGCGTTCTGCAGACCTCGTCCGGCCAGTTCGTGGTGATCGACGACACCGACGGCGACGAGAAGATCATCGTGGCGGACAAGACCGGCAACCGCATCGAGATGAGCAAGGACGCCGTGCTGATCAAGTGCAAGAAGAAGCTGACGATCGACGCGAGCGGCCAGGAAGTCGAGATCAAGGCCACAAAAGTCAAGATCACGGAGGCCTGACATGGGAGCGGTCATCACCGAGGGCTCGACGATCGAGTGCGGGCACACCGGCAGCGTCACACCGGTGGCCACCTCGGTCAAGGCAGTCCTGCAGGTGGCGGGCAAAAGCGTCCTGGCGGGCACGCTCGCCGGTTCGGCCATCGCCAACTGCGCGCAGAAACCGCCGCCCAACAGCAATGTGCCGTGCGCGACGATCCTCGCCCAGAGCGCCGGGCCGTCCTCGGTGCTGTTCGTGGGCAGCGACGCGGTCCTGCTCGAGGACGCCGCCGGGACGACCACACCCGGCGCCCCGACGAACGACTGGTCGGTCAAGGACGCCAAACAGCAGCTGCTGACGGTGGGGTGAAAGGGAGATTCGGATGGACGAGCAGAGCGGGCGGGTGTCCGGGATGGCGTTCCCGTTCCGGGTGGACCCGCGCACCGGCGGCATCGCGGTCACCAGCGGCAACGACAAGCTGCGCGAGAACGTCGTGCACCTGCTGCTGACCAGGATCGGCGAGCGGCCGATGCTGCGGGAGTACGGCGGCGGCGTGACCCAGCTGCTGAGCGAGAACATCGACGAGGGGCTGGTCGCGATCGCGCGCCACCAGATCGTCAAGGCAGTGCTGCGCTACGAGCCGCGCGTGCTGCCGCAGGAGGTCAGCGTGGTCGAGACCGAGCCCGGCACGCTGATGCTGCGGGTGCTCTACATCGAGGCCACCCAACCCGGTATCCAGCAGGCACTCATCCCGATCGGCTGACCCATGGCGACCGACCCCGTGATCTTCGACTACACCAACCGCGACTACGACTCCCTGCTGCAGTCGCTTTTGGACACCGCCGCCGTCCGGCTGCCCGAGTGGACCGACCGTTCCGAGAACGACATCGGCCGCCTGATGCTGGAGCTGTTCGCCCAGGTCGGCGATGTCCTGCTGTACTACCAGGACCGGATCGCCAACGAGGCCTTCCTGTCCACCGCGGTGGAACGGCGCAGCGTGATCGACCTGCTCGGGCTGATCGGGTATCCCTTGGGCACGCCCGCGCCCGCGTCGGCCGAGCTGACCCTGACGGCCAAGAACGACGCGGCCACACCGGTTCTCGTCCAGCCGGGTGCGCGGTTCGCGACGGAGGCCGTGCCGGGCAAGCCACCCGTGGAGTTCAGCTACCTCCCCGTCACCGGCGCGCCGCTTTCCATGCCGCGCACCGGAATCGGCAGCATCGCCCCGAGGCGCGTGAGCATCTCCTTGGCGGCCTTGTTCGTGAAGGTGACGGCCAGCACACCGGCCGGCGAAAGCTGGCCGGTCTGGATCAGCCAGGCGATGCGCGTCGTCAGCACGCGCGTCTTGCCGGAGCCCGCACCGGCCAGGATCAGGGCGGGCCCGGGCGGCAGCGTCACGGCGGCGAGCTGCTCGGGATTGAGGCCGCG
>CBIMJO010001090.1:0-4169 GCA_966244135.1 uncultured Actinocrispum sp.
GAAACCCGCGCACCCGTGCTGGTGCTGGAAAAATCGTTTGTCACCGATTCCGGCGGCCCAGGAGAGCATCGCGGCGGCTGCGGCGTGCGCACGCGGATGCGCAAGCTCTATGACGATGGCCTGCCGACGCTCGACGAATCTGCTCAACCGCACGTAGCAGAGCAAGGCCGCTGCGGAGACGGCCACACCTACCACCAGATCCACGGCCCCCGAGTCGTTCAGAAGGACCGTCACCTCTTGCGCGAGCGCCATCACGACGATCATCCCGAGCAGCAGGACCGGGAAGCGCCACCTGTGCAACCAAGTTCGGAACCGATCTGTCCTGCCGGTGGCGGAAGGGCCGCTGAACGACGTCATGTCAGTAGTTCCTTTCGTTGCCAGAGCGGCGAGTCAGGATTGAAGAGCGGGACGGGAGATGCCCATGGCCGCCTGCGTCCTCCGTGCCGCGACCGCGACCGTCACCCTCGGCGGCGCGCGTCGAACCGGCGCCGCACACGGAGTGCCTGCGCTGGCACGATCAGCTAGTTCTCCCGTGCGACAGCGGTTTCCGCAGTCGCGTCGGGCTCAGTCATGATCAATCCCCATTGTTATCGATTATGATAAAAGTATCAGATGTTGGAATGGGCTGTCCATGGTGACTCCCAGCCTGCGGCGCCCGCGCCCCGTCCGGTCGACCACGCACCGGTCAGCACCGCGATTCCCGTCATCTACTTGCCCATTGGAACGAGCCACGAAGTCCAAAGTGGAGCGTTGCTGCGTGGAAGCGCCCGACCACCTCATCGCCCGCGCGCTGAGCCTCGACGGACGGATGCCGTTCGAGCTGCTCGCCGAGCACGCCGGCGTCGGCCCGGTCGCCGTGCGGCGCCGGTTGTCCAAAATGGAGGACGCCGGGATCATCGCGTTGCGCTGCGACATTTCCCGCCGCCTGTCCGGGCACGCCGTCGCCGCCGTCTACTTCGGCTCGCTCGACGTCCGCCACCTCGAAGAGGCCGAAGGCCGGATCCGCACGCTGCCGCGAGTCCGGGCATGCAGCCTCGTGGCTGGGCCCTTCGCGGAAGTCCACGGGCTGGAACGCGAGCTGAGCCAGGCGCTACCGGCGTTGCGCATCCACGACCGGTCAGTGGTCCTGCGCACCGTCAAGCTGCTCGGCCGGGTCCTGGACGCCGAGGGCAGGTCTGTGCGCTCCGTGCCGCTGCTGGCCCCGCGACCACGCCGCCCGGCAGGCCAACCGCCGCGGCTGGGCAAGGTCGGGAAACCGCGGCATCACAGGGAACGGCCCGATCAGCGCGCAACTTTCGTCCGTCGACGTGAACGGCGCGTGCGTGCCGCGCATGATTCTTCGTGCGTGCGATGTACAGACCGGCGTGTCCTTCTCCTGCCGGAGAAGGGCACCCGGGATGCCCGGGTGCCCGACAGTCTGGACCATGTTCTCCAGCTCAGGTGCCGATGCCGGTCCTGAGGATCGTTTGCACCGCCATTTCCAGGTATCCCCTGTCCTTGGGGTGGAACGTCTCCGGAATGTCCAGCAGGTTGACGCCGTTGGCCCACTCGTCGTCGCTGCAGATCCGATGACCGCGGAACGCGTCCATCACGTCCACGAAGGTCACACTCGGATCGCCGAGCTGGGCGATCGCGCCCGAGATGATGTTGCTGGCCTGCGCGACCGCCTCGTAGATCCGGTTCAGCTCCGCGGTGGTGATCTGCGAGTTCACCACTGGACACCGCGTCAACGACGGCTGGGGATCCGCGGCGTCTCTCGGGTTGGGCAGGAAGGCCGGGTAGTTCAACACGACCAGCCGGCCACCGCGTCTCATCTGGGACCGAACTTGCGCGTAGAGCCGGACGAGGTCGTCCTGCAACGCCGACGCCTTGTCCGGTGGGATGAGCGGGGCACCAGAACAGTCGGAGTATATGCAGGTTTTCAGAATCGGGACGAAATCGAGGTTGTTGCCGCCGATGGTCAGGGTGACCAGGCGGGTGCGTCCGGTCACGTAGTCGAGCTGCCTGGTCTCCGCGCCCCGGTTGTTCTGCGTGAAGTACATGTCGATGGTCTTGGCGCCGTCGCAGGCCTTCAGGTTCGGCTGGTCGAGGGCTATCCGCTCGCCACGGTCCCCGACCGGCAGGCTTCCGCCGTTGATCTTGTAGGAGTAGGTCTGCAGGCTGCGCCGGCAGTCCGGCGGGTTCGGGGAACCGAGGTACGAGGACGCGCCGGTGCCGGCCGAGTAGGAGTCGCCGAGGGCGGCCCAGCGGACGACCGGAGGTGCCAGCCCGGTCCCGAACGGCCCGGTTCCCACGACCACATGCAGCTGGAGGGTGCCCAGCCCGTCACAGGCCAGATAGCGCAGACCCGGTATCGGGTTGCAGGCCGCCCAGGGCGCTGACGCCTGCAGGTAGAGCTCGAGGATGACCTCGACGGCCCGGCCGCCGTCGTACAGGTCACCCTGGACCTCGAAGGCGCCGTAGCTGGCTCCGTAGCTGCCGCTGCCGCCGAACTCCGTGCCGACGTAGCCGATCTCACCCTCGTAGTGCGGGCTCCAGTCGACGGCGGCGGACACGCCGTACATGTACTCGAGGAAGAAGTTGCACGAAACGTCGGCCGTGTAGAAGGTGTCGGAGTACGGGCCGATGCCCGCGTCGTTACCGACGTAAGTGCTGCCGTAGATTCTCGGCAGACAGGAGTAGTCGTTGACCCCCGGCGCTGTGCTGTTGGTGGAGCCACCGGGGAAGGCGAGCCCGGCCCCGTTCGCCTTGCCCGCCCCGGCGAGTGCCTTGGGTGCGGTCGGTTTCAGCTCAGCGGTGAGCGGGGCGATTTTCTTGCCAGTGCCGGGAATGACCTTCGCGCCCGGGAGCTTTGTCATCCCCGGGTCGAACGCGCTACCGGGCCGCTTCGCGGGGTCGGCCTGGCCCGCCGGTGCGATCCCCGGGGCCTGCACCGGTTCGGCCTGCACCGGTTGCACCTGCGCCAGCAGGCCGCAGAGCGCCGCCACAACCGCCACGGCCAGCCTCGATCGCCGTCTCCCAGACGTCGTCACGGTTACCTCCCTACTTCTGGTCAGGCGCATATCTCGGGGTGTATCTCGCATGGTGGGGGCGGCGGAATCGTGCAGCAGGCGAGGGTCGTGCTCGATTGAGCCGGGAACACGACGGTGAAGATCGCTGTGGCCACCATGACGGCCAGACGGCCTAATCGACGCTGAGATCTTGTCTTGCCGTTCACTGACATCACCTCTTCATCGCGAGATTCACTCGGCGAGCCAGAACGCGGCAGTATTCCGATTTCGTTGTTGTCATTGCCGCGTCGCCGCGTGGAAGTGTCGCGGTCAACGCTATCGGCGGAGCTTACGGCGGACTGTCAGGAGAACTACCCTCATTGCAGGTCGTCGATGCCGATCAATCCGTCCTGGAGTGCCCTGGCGACCAGGGCCGCCTTGGTCGGCGCGGCTCGGCCGATCTTGGCGTACTTGACGCGTATCCGATCCAGGTAGGTGTTCACGGTGTGGACGGAAAGGTTGAGTCCTTTCGCGACCATTTCCCGCGACTCGGTGTGAAACCACTCCAGCAGCACGGCGATCTCCCGCGACGAGAGCTTGGGCCGGCCGGGGTGGGTATCGGTCGCCAGTGTCCCGGACAGCAGTGGCGGCAGGTAGGGCCTGTTCTCGGCCGCCGCCTGGATCGCGGGGATGAGATGGTCCTGGCCTTCGGCCTTCGTCAGGCAGGTGAACGCTCCAATGTCCAAACAGGACAGCGCGGTTTCCCGGTCTTCCCGCGTGGTGTACACGACCACCTGGCGGTCGGCGTCCACGAGGCGTTTGAGGTCACCGAAGGCCGGGCCCGAGCGGTCCAGCTGAAGATCGAAGACCACGACCGTGGCCTGGCTGCCCGGCTGCAGCCAGGCCACCGCGACGCTTGCCCCGGACGCGACCACCCGGATCGCCGGGCTGGCCGTCTCGCACCAGGCCCGCACACCGGCGATCACCGCGGGATGATCATCGACGACCGCCACCGTGATCACGTCGCGCGCCTCCAGATCGCCTTGGCCTGAACACGTCCAGCCGTGGACACCGTCGTCACGGCGACACCGTCGACACGCACGGCGGCGAGGGCCGCCTCGACATCCGGGCTCGCCATGGCGATCACGCTCACCGTGATCTCCGACGAGGTACGGACGA
>CBIMJO010001091.1:0-4169 GCA_966244135.1 uncultured Actinocrispum sp.
TGCGGGTTGCCGGTGCACGAACATCGGTATTCAGCCTGATGAGGGACCACCATCCGAACGGACTGTGGTGGTATCGGCTGATTGTTTGTATCTTGGGCCACCGTTACACCCATTTGGGTTAACTCAAAGGAGTTGTCTCGGTTGTCCTTCCCTGCACGAGTCGTGACCGTGGCGACCGCTCTGGCAGCCGGTGCTGCGCTGGCCGTCACGCCCGTCGCGCAGTCCGCCCCCGAACAATCCGTCCTGTTCGACAAGCCGCAGCCGTTGTCCGCGGCGCCCGCGCTGGTCACGGCCATGATCAACGGCCTGCCGGTGGCTCAGGTCCGCCGGATGGCCAAGGGGAACCACTACCAGCTCGACCAGACCGGCATGATCCGCTCGGTCGAGAAGGTCTCGCCCAAGCCCGCGGCCAGGACCGCGCTGGACGCGCCGCCCGGGACCGACGTGTTCAAGCTGCACAGCCGGCCGGGCTCCAACCGGACCATCTACCTCGACTTCACCGGGCACAGCGTGTCCGGCACCGCGTGGAACGGCGGCGCCCAGATCGACGCGCCCGCCTGGTCGGCCGACGGTGACCCGTCGACGTTCAACGACGCCGAGCGCGACACCATCTACCAGGCGTTCCTCGCCACCTCCGAGGACTACCGGACCTTCGACGTGGACGTGACCACCGAGGAGCCGACCGACGACAAGATCACCCGGGCGAACGCCGACGACCACGTCTACGGCACCCGCGCGGTGATCACACCCAAGGACGTCGTCAACTGCGGGTGCGGCGGCCAGGCCTACATCGGCACGTTCAACCGGACCACCAGCCACGCCAAGTACCAGCCGGCCTGGGCCATCGCGCGCGGCGACTACGACGGCAAGTCGATCGCCGAGATCGTGTCCCACGAGACCGGCCACAACCTCGGCCTGTCGCACGACGGCACCACGACCGGCAGCGAGTACTACGGCGGGCACACAAACTGGGCGCCGATCATGGGCGCGGGCTACGGCCAGCCGGTGACCACGTGGAGCCGGGGCGAGTACGCCGACGCGAACAACCCCGAGGACGACCTCGCGATCATCCCGACCAAGGGCGCGGAGACCCTCCCGGACGACTTCCCGGACACCACACCCAGTCAGTTGACGGACAACACACCTGTGGGCGGAATCATCACCACCGACAGTGACGTGGACGTCTTCAAGATCACACATGCGGGTGGATCCCTGACCGCCACGGCCGTCCCCGCGGAGTTCTCCCCGGACCTGGACATCAAGCTGACCGTCAAGGACGCCAAAGGCACGGTCGTCGCCACCATCGACCCGCCGGTCCGCCGGGTCTCGGAGACCCAGGCCACGGGGCTGGACGCCTCGTTCACCCAGGAGCTCCCGGCCGGCGACTACACGTTCCAGGTCGAGGGCACCGGCGCCGGCGACCCGAAGACCAACGGCTACACCGGCTACGCCAGCATCGGCAAGTACACCCTCACCGTCGACGCAGGCTGATCTCTTTCGTTGAAGCGGCGCGTTTCCCCTGGGAGCGCGCCGCTTCCGCTCAGTAGCGGACGTCGCTGAGCAGCAACGGCGGGTACACATCAGACCGCTCACCGTCCACAGTGGTCCCACCGAACTGCAGCATCGCCCGCAGGGCACCGTGCATGTTCGCCGGGTAGTTCAGGTCCGGCGCGGAGACGTCGTCGAGCCGCTGAAGCTGGTCCGCGGTAAGGGTGATGCCGAGCCCGGCGAGGTTGCTCTCCAGGTGCTCGACCCGGCGCGCGCCGACGATCGGCACGACCGTGCCCGGGCGGGCCCGCAGCCAGGCCAGGGACACCGCGGCCTCGTTCGTGTCCAGCTCGGCGGCGACCGCCGTCACGGCGTCGATGACCTTGTACTCGTCCTCGCTCGGGCCGCCGACGTGCGCCGACCGGGCGGAGTCGGTGATCTCGTTGCCACGGCGGTACTTCCCGGACAGGAACCCGTTCTTCAACGGGCTCCACGGCACCAGCGCCATGCCCTGGTCGAGCGCCAGCGGGCCGATCTCGCCCTCGACCGTGCGCGCCAGCAGCGAGTACTCGACCTGCAACGCGACCAGCGGCGTCCATCCCTTCAGCAGAGCCATTGTCTGCGCCTGCGCGGTGACCCACGCGGGGGAATTGGAGAAGCCGATGTACCGGATCTTGCCCATCCGCACCAGGTCGTCGAGGGTACGCAGGGTCTCCTCGAGCGGGGTGTTGCGGTCCCAGTTGTGCAGCCAGTACAGGTCGAGGTAGTCGGTCCGCATGCGGCGCAACGTTTCGTGCAGCTGGGCGATGATCGCGCCGCGGCCCGCGCCGCCGCCGTTGGGGTCGCCGGGGAACATGTTGCCGAAGAACTTCGACGCCAGCACAACGCGTTCGCGCTTGCCGGGCTGGGCGGCGAAGTAGTCGCCGAGGATCTTCTCGGCGTGGCCATTCGTGTAGAAATTCGCCGTGTCAATGAAGTTGCCGCCGCGGTCCAGGTAGGTCGCGAGGATCTTCTCGGACTCCTCGACACTGCAGCCCGCGCCGGGCGGATCCTCCCCGAAGGTCATCGCACCGAGCGCGAACGGGCTGACCCGCAGGCCGGACCGGCCGAGGGTGACGTACTGGTCGAGCGCCATGGAAGTGCTCCTCAGGTCTGGGAATCTGTCCCTTCCATGGAACCCCTCGGGTGTCCTCCGGCGGTAGGCAGATCGTTGCGGGCTCTTGCCTGATCCTGCTGGGCAGGGTGCGATCGAGCCGCCGGGGTGCTTCCATGGTGGGGTGAGCGACGTTGTGGACGAGATCACCGGCCTGATCGAGCGGCATGCGAGGCCGGACATGCAGACCGCCATCGATGGGTTGGTGCTGTCGATCGCGGAGTCGGAGCACCCGGACTACACGCTGACCGAGCCGTTGTTCGTGCTGATGGCCAAGGGCGGCAAGCGGTTGTTCCTCGGGGACCAGCTCTTCGAGTACCGCTCCGGGCAATGCCTCGTGGTGACGGCGGATCTGCCAGTCACCGGGCACTTTCTCGACGTGCCCTCGCTGGGCCTGGGCATCGTCCTGAGGTCAGCCACCATCGCGCCACTGCTGCTGGAGGCTCCGCCCACCCGCCGGGCCACGGCCGGCGAACCCGCGATGGCCACCGGCGATGCCAGTCCGGTCCTGCTCGACGCCGTGGTCCGGTTGCTGCGCCTGCTCGACACCCCTTCGGACATCCCCGTGCTGGCGCCGTTGATCGAACGGGAGATCCTGTGGCGCCTGCTCACCGGCCCGCACGGCGCCATGATCCGCCAGATCGGTCTGGCGGACAGCAACTTGTCGCACGTCAGCCGCGCGCTCCGGTGGATCAGGGAGAACTACGCGGAGCCGATGCGGATCGCCGACCTCGCGTCGCTCGCGGGCATGAGCCCGTCCGCGTTCCACCGCCACTTCCGCACGGTCACCGCGATGAGCCCGTTGCAGTTCCAGAAACGCATCCGCCTGCAGGAAGCCCGGTCGCTCCTGCTCGCCCACCCGCACGACATCGCCGGTGTCGGCCACCTCGTCGGCTACGACAGCCCTACCCAGTTCAACCGCGAATACCGCCGCCTGTTCGGCGTCCCACCCGGTCAGCACGCCGCCCAGCTCCGCGCCACCACGCCCGCGGCCCCGCATCTCCCATAGTCGCGTTTGACTAAGAATCCATAGTCATGTTTGACTATGGGTGTGAGCAGTTCGCGACTCTTTGCGCTCAGTGCGTTGGCGCGGCGGGGGCAGATGCACGGCTATCAGATCCGGCGGGCGGCGCAGCTCGACCGGACGGAGCTGTGGACGGACGTCAAACCGGGTTCGCTGTACAACGTGCTGCGCCGGATGACGGATGAGGGCCTGGTCGAGGTGGTGCGCACGGAAAAGGTGGGCAACCCGCCGGAACGGACCGTGTACGCGATCACCTCGCGGGGGCGCGCGGAGCTGATTTCGTTGCGCAGCGCGGCTTTTCGGGACGCGCGGTTGCCACCGGACCTGGTCGACCTGGCTCTTCAGTACACGGAGGACCTCACGTCCGCCGAACTCGTTGAGGCCATTGGCAAACGGCGACAGGCAGTGGCCGATCAGGTGGCGATGTTCGAGGACGAGTTCCGTGCCGCCAAGCCGGACCTCGTCGGGCTGGAGCCGTTGATCTTCGAGCACTGCCTGATCCGG
>CBIMJO010001092.1:0-4161 GCA_966244135.1 uncultured Actinocrispum sp.
CAGCTGGAACAAGCCCGAGCGTTGGACGGCATTAGCCGCTCTCTCATACGAGCCGGTCAGACTGACGAAGGAATGTCACATGCGCGGAAATCACTGAGGATTTATGAGCGTATAGGGGCGCCTGAAGCCACAGCACTCACCGCGTGGATCAATGATCAACGAGATCCACTTCGGTAACCGCACCAGGCAAGCAACTTCCCCTTCCCAAACAGTAATCAACAAGAGATAATAGGCCACCGGTCTGTGCCGCAGGCGAGGAAGGTCGATCATGACGCTCATTCAACCTGATCAAGGTCAGGTTGAATGCTCGCTGGTCGATGTAAGCCAGCTCCCGCTCCGTGCACTCTCCGCCTGGCGTAGTCCAGAGGTCTCAGCTGCCGCACTTGAGGCGATTCGGCGAGCGGCGAACGTCCAGGTGTATGACGAAGAACGGGCGGCGATGCGCGAAAAGCTGGGGCGAGTAGCCGGTAGACTCACCAACTAAATGAATACTCCCGGCGGTCTCGAACATTTTTTCTTGTCCTGGTCGGATTGTGATGATCTGGCGCGAGGGATTGCCGGAGGCGAACTTGTCGTACGCCTCCGGCGCGCGGCGCTCAGCCGCCGCCTATTGTTAATTCGCGGTCTGCTCGACCTGATGTCGGCGAGACCAGAACTTGCGGATGCTTCGACGACATCCACTGCCGCCTAGAACTGCTAGCCAGCGTGCAAAAAGCTGACCCCGGTGCGGTCGAAGCGATCCTGCAACATCCGTACACGGGTTTTTGGACCGGGTACATGGTCCGTCGTATCGAAGGAACCGTTGCAAGCAGGTTGTCTCTGCAGGCGGATGCAGGCTCGCTCCGCCTGTCGGTGTTTGCGCTGGTGAGTGGGCCTTTTGGGCTAGTTACAACACGCTGTGTGCATGGTTGAGTGCGTAGTTGTTCAGGGTGGGCCGGGCTGTCAGACCGGGGGGAACTTCCTATGGGTGCTGGTTGTCGTGCGCGCATGTCCAGAGCGGGCCGGCTGTCGGCTGCGTTGGTGGCTGTTGTCCTTGTGTTGGTGGGTGTTCAGCGGGTTGTGTCTTTCGCGGCTCCGGCTGTGCTGGGTACAGCGGTGACTGAGGTCGCGGCTCAGACCGCGGCGCGCACGTCTGGCCAGCCGGTGCAGATCACCGGGAAGACGACGCAGACCGATGAGTTCTTCGCTAACCCTGATGGGACTTTCACCTGGCGGCAGCATGAGTTGCCGGTGCGGGTCAAGCAGGGTGCTGATTGGACACCGGTGGACACGACGCTGGTCAGGCGTCCGGATGGGACAGTGGCTCCGAAGGCTGCGGCGGTGGATTTGCTGCTGTCCAAGGGGGGTGCTGGTTCTGCTGGGGGTCCGTTCGCGCGGCTGGCGTATAACGGCAACGAGGTCGGTTTGGGTTGGGAATCTGATTTGCCCGAACCGGTCCTGGCGGGGTCGACAGCGACGTATCCAGACGTGCTGGCGGGCGTGGACTTGAAGGTGACCGCGAATGTGCTCGGTTTCTCCGAGGTTTTGGTGGTCAAGTCCGCGGAAGCAGCCCGCAACCCGAAGCTGAAGAAGGTCACGTTCTCGTCGCACACCAAGAACACGCACCTGCGCGCCACCACCAGGAGTGCCGCGGCGGGGCAGAACCTGGAGGTTCTGGACGCCGGTGGCTCAGCGGTGTTCACCGGCAACTCGACCAGGATGTGGGACTCCAGTGGGGATCCCGCGACGGAGGGAAACCGGACCGCGGAGATGGGCACCGAGGTCACGCCGCAGAGCGTCTCGATCATCCCGGATCAGGAGTTCTTGGCGGACAGGGCGACCACGTACCCGGTGTATCTGGACCCGGAGTATTCCTGTGGCGCGTGCGGCAAGGCGCACCATATCGTGGTCCAGTCGGGGTTTCCTGCCGCGAAGAACTACGACGCGACCGCGGGCAAGCTGAGTGATCTCAAGGCAGGCCTGCAAACGTCGGATTCGTCCGGAACATCGCGCTCCTACGTGGAGATGAGCACGTGGGCTGTTGCCGGCAAGACCATCAAGTGGGCGACGTTGAACATGACGTTGCTCTACTCATGGTGGGGAGACGGTTCGGCCACGCCGGCTCTGCTGTACATGGCGAACGGGTTCGGCCCGGGCACGGACTGGGACCACCAGCCGTGGCTGGCCAGTCCTGGGTTCGACCCGTTCCTTTCGGGCAGCAATGTCACCAACCAGTCGCAGGCCCCGAACGTGTCGATGCAGTTCGGAGCGACGCCGGCTGTGCAGTACGCCGCCGCGAACGGTTGGGGCAGCGTGAATTTCATGCTGATCGGTCAACACGAGGACAACACGACATCGTGGCGGCGGTTCGGGCTCAACCCGTACCTTGAGGTGCACTACAACTCGACGCCGAACGACCCTACTGGGCATGCGATGCAGAACGGCACGCTGCCGTGCGTCGTGGGGGACAACCGGCCGTGGGTGTTCACCAGGACGCCGACCGTGCAGGCTCGTGTGTCCGATCCGGATGGTGGCAGTCTTGGTGTGCACATCGCGACTGTTGGTGTCACCGCGACTGGTGCCGATGATGCGCCGACCTGGCACGAGAACGGCAACAGCATGCCGTGGGTGGGTACGCCAGGACCGAATCAGCAGGCGTTGGCGCAGGTTCAAGTCCCGGCGGGCTGGATCACCAGAGACGGCATCTTCCGGTGGGCGATGCAGGTCACCGACGGTGAGCTGTACTCGCCGCGGTGGGGCTGGGACTGTGAGTTCACCGTGGACAGCACGGTGCCGTTGCCGCCTAAGGTGACCCAGTCCGGGACGACACCGGTCAACCAAGGCGATCCGGCGTCGTTCAGTGTCAGCGTGGATATGGCCACGGCGGGTTTGTACGACATCGACAGATTCGTCTACACGAAGGACGGCAGCGAGCCGTCGCCGCAGGGATCTGCGAGTGTCCCGGCGACGAAGGTGGTCGACACGGGAACGGGCAAGATCACGGCGACCGCGACGGTGAACACGACCGCGGTGAACGCGAACCAGAACTTGATCAAGATCCGAGCGGTGAACAAGGCGGGCACGCCGGGCCCGAATTGTTCGTGTGCGAGTCCGCTGACGACGGTGGGCACGGCGTGTGCGTACACGGTGGCGCCGTTGACGTCCGCGAAGTTCCTCAAGGGCGCCTGGGATGCCGACGAGACACAGGGCACCGTCGCCGGTGACCAGGTGTCCGCGCTGAATCCGGGTGAGACCGCGCATCCGCTCAGTCTGCGTGGTGGCGCGGAATGGGCGCTGGGGTACAACCGTGGCAACTCGTGGACGGAAGCGGATGCGTTCGGCGCCAAGGATGGCAGGCGCGGCGCGGTGCGCCTGTCCAACAAGGGCTATTTGGAGGCGCCGGCAAAGGTGATCGACACCTCGGCGTCGTTCAGTGTGGCGGCGTGGGTCAACCTGGCCGACGTCAACTCGTACTACACGGTCGCATCCCAGGACGGCAACCAGGTCAGTGGGTTCTACCTGCAGTACTCGGCCGATGTCGGCAAGTGGACGTTCTCTGTGATGCCCAACGACTCGGTTGCCAACGCGCCGATCCGTGTCACGTCGTCTGATACCTCAGCGTTCGGGCTGACGAATGTCTGGACTCATCTGGTCGGTGTGTATGACGCCCCGGCGAGGCAGGTGTCGTTGTACATCGACGGCAGGAGAGTGGCGTCTCAAATCCTGGCCACTCCGCTGTGGAGTGCTAGCAATCAGTTCGTGGTCGGCGCAGCGAAGTGGGACACCGCCCGGGCCGACCACTTCGCGGGCATGATCGATGATGTCCAGGTGTGGCAACGGGTCCTGTCATCTCAGGATGTGCACAACCTGGTGGCGGTGGCGGTGCCGCGTGCGGGTTTCGGGTTGGCCGAGGGCGCTGGGGCGAAGCTGGCGACTGGTGCGACGGGTGATCAGACCAGCGGAAACTACGTACCGGCGCCGGTCCCGTCACTTCAGGGCTATTGGAAGTTCGACGAAGGTGCGGGGACGTCCGTTTCTGATGTCAGCAACCATGGTGAGGGTTACGAGAACAACCTGGTCACCACGAACGCCGCGTGGGTGGCGGGCAAAAGCGGAAGTGCTCTGCAGTACAACGGGCAGGCTGGCAGTTACAGCTACTCCACGGTCCGTGCGGTGGATACT
>CBIMJO010001093.1:0-4157 GCA_966244135.1 uncultured Actinocrispum sp.
CACCGGAGCGCCCTACAGCTGGTATCCAGGGCAGACCCAGACCCGGGTGCTGCTGACCATCCAGGCCGACCGGATCAGCTACACCGGCTGACGCGCTACCCGGGCCTGCGGGCGAGCATGGTGTGGTGCAAGGCTTCCACGTGCCGGCAGGTCACCTCGACGGCGGCGAGGGGATCCTGGTCGGTGATGGCCTGGGCGAGGGAGCGATGTTCCTCATTGGACTCGCGCAGGTAGTCGATGGGGTAGGGCAGGTAGTACCGGTAGAGCTCGTGGAGCGTGTCGGCGTACCTCGATGAGGCCACGCCGCTGGCGTGGGCGATGCCGAGGTGGAACCGGGCGTCGAGGTCGTGGAACTCCGCCCAGCTCGTTGCCTGGTCCATCCGCTGCACGAGAAAACGCAGCTCCGCCAGGCAGTCCGGGGGCCGCCGCAGCGCGGTCAGGTGGACCAGGCCGCATTCCAGCGCGAGCCGGTGGTCGATGAGCTCGCCGATCTCCGCCGTGGCGCCGGTGTAGGCGGCGATCTCCTGGACCCGGCCGGTGGCGGGGGAGGCGGCGACGAGGGTGCCGCCGGTGCGGCCGCGGCGCCGTTCGAGTACGCCGTCCTCGCACAGCGAGACCAGTGCCCGGCGCACGGTGATCTCGCCGACGTCGAGCGCCCGGGCGATGTCGGCGTTGAGCGGCAGGCGTTCCCCGGGGCTGAGCAGGCCGAGCTCGACGGCCAGCGCGATGCGTGCCCGGACGGTGTCCAGGGCGGACAGACGGCGGATGCCGGTGAGCGCTGGTGCGGTGAGTCCGGCGTCGGTCATGCGGGCCACCGTACCGGACAAAAGTGTTCAAAGTGAGCACTCTTGTTTAAGTGTTCAAGATGGTCTATTTTTCGCCTTGTCGACAGCGAGGAGGGCTGCCATGCCGCGACCACTGCCGATCGCACTGGTGCAGGCCGCGCCACACCCGGCCGAGCGCCCGATGACCGGCTTCACCGCCGAGGTCGAGGCCCTGATCGCCGAGCAGCCCGAGGCGCGCCTGCTCGCGTTTCCCGAGCTGCACCTGTGCGGAGTAACCGGGTCACGGGCCGAACGCGACGAGCAGCTGCGCCAGGCCGCCGAGCCCTTGACCGGACCGCGCGCCAAGCAGCTCGCGGACCTGGCCGGTGATCTCGGTGTCTGGCTGGTCCCGGGCAGTGTGTGTGAACGCGGCCCGAACGGTGAACTGTTCAACACGGCCTTGGTGTTCTCCCCCGAGGGGACTCTGATTGCCTCGTACCGCAAGGTTTTCCCGTGGCGGCCGTACGAACCCTACGACCCCGGCGACCGGTTCGTGGTGTTCGACATGCCCGACGCCGGCCGGGTCGGGTTCTCGATCTGTTACGACGCCTGGTTCCCGGAGGTCGCCCGGCACCTGGCCTGGATGGGCGCCGAGCTCATCCTCAACCCGGTGCAGACCACGACCCGCGACCGCGCGCAGGAACTGGTTCTGGCCCGTGCCAACGCGATCGTCAACCAGGTGTTCGTGGCGAGCGTGAACACCGCCGCGCCAGTCGGGGTGGGCCAGAGCCTCATCGTGGACCCGGAAGGCAACGTGCTGACGGAAGCCGGTACCGAGTCCACTGTGCTCACTGCGTCGCTGGAGCTGGGACAGGTGGCACGTGTCCGAGAGCGCGGCACGGCGGGGCTCAACCGGATGTGGAGCCAGTTCACCGAGCACGATGCTCCGCTCGAACTTCCCTTGTACGAGGGACGGATCAGCCCTGGCCGTTGGCAGCCGCGAGGAGATGACGCGTGAAGCAGCTTACCGGTTTGACACCGCACCTGGGCCTGCGTTCGGTGGTCCTTTTCGGACTCGCGTACATGGCGCCGCTGATCGTGCTGGGAACGTTCGGCATTGTCGCCGAGTCCACCAACGGCACCGTGCCCAGCGCCTACTTACTGGCGTTGGTGGCGATGCTGTTCACCGCGGCCAGCTATGGCTTGATGGCAGCGAGGTATCCGGTGGCCGGGTCGGCGTACACCTACGTGCGCAAGGCGATCGACTCCCGCGTCGGGTTCCTGGTCGGCTGGGCGGTGCTGCTCGACTACTTCTTCCTGCCGATGGTGATCTGGCTGATCGGCGCGGCCTATCTCAACGCGCAGTTCCCGGCCGTGCCGAGCTGGGTCTGGCTGGTCGGCTTCATCCTGACCACCACCACGCTCAACATCCTGGGCATCAAGGTGGCCGCGGGCGCGAGCTTCGTGCTGATGGCCTTCCAGATCCTGGTGATCGTGTTCTTCTTCGTGCTGTCCCTGCGCCAGGTCGTGGCGGACGGGGGCAGTTTGGTGAGCACGACCCCGTTCCTGCACGAAGGTTCGTCGCTCAGCACCATCTCGGCGGGCGCGGCGCTGGCCGCGTACGCGTTCCTCGGGTTCGACGCCGTCACCACCCTGATCGAGGAAACCCACGAACCGCGCAAGACCATTCCCCGCGCGATCCTGCTGACCGCGTTGATCGGCGGCGCGATCTTCGTCCTGCTGGCCTACGCCACCCAGCTGGTGCATCCGGGCAGCACGTTCGACGACTCGTCCTCCGCCGCCTTCGAGATCGCCAAGACCATTGGCGGCAACCTGTTCGGCGCGCTGTTCCTGGCCGGGCTCGTGGTCGCCCAGTTCGCTTCCGGGATCGCCGCGCAGGCCGGCGCGTCCCGCCTGATGTACGCGATGGGCCGCGATGGCGTGCTGCCGAAACGCGTCTTCGCCTACCTCCACCGACGACTGCAGACCCCCGTTTTCGGCATCGCCCTGGTCGGCGTGGTCGGCCTCGTCGCATTGACCCTCGACGTCAGCACATCCACCTCGTTCATCAACTTCGGCGCGTTCACCGCCTTCACGTTCGTCAACCTCAGTGTCATCGCGGTGTACGTGCGCGAGCGTGGCCCGGTGCTGACCAGGCTGGTGTTCCCGGCGATCGGCGCGGTGGTGGACGTCTGGCTGCTGACCAACCTCGACGGCATCGCGCTGACCCTCGGCCTGATCTGGCTGGGCATCGGCGTGGTGTACCTCGCCGTCCTCACCCGCCTGTTCCGCACCGCCCCACCCGAGATGACCTTCGAGGAGTAGCAGTCCAGCCGCACTTGGGACACCTGGCCGCCGCCAGGCGTTGCGGATCTCTGTACGCCATTCGAGTGGCGTTGCCCCTGCCGGACAACCTTCTCCGCCGATACGGCGACATCCGGTTGTGTCAGCCAAAGGGGGATCGATGAGAAACCGTCATGGGCTTCGACTGAGCATATTCTTCGCTGTAGTGGCTTGGATCGCGGTCGGTGCTGCGGTCCCGGCGGCACACAGTGCGCCGTCAGTCACCTCGGCTGGTGTTGTTGCGCGACCGACTGGGTGGACGTCGGTCTCGCAGGGGTTGCCCGACGACTCGACGTGGAACGGCCCCGGCCCGGCCAGAGTGGGTCTGGGCTCCGCTCCGGCGGGGGTCAGCCGGTCGTTCTTCGTCATGGATCTGTCGGCGGTGCAAGGCAAGCACATCCTCCGGGCGTGGTTGTCCGGCACGTTGTCCGGATCACCCTCTTGTGAGCCGCGCCGGGTGGAGCTGTGGACAACGGGACCGGTCGGCCCGGAAACGACGTGGCGTCACCAGCCGGACTGGCTCACCCGGCTGGCGGCGATCGATGCTGCTGCCGGGGCACCTGGTTGCCCGGCACGATACTTCGAGTTCGACGCTTCTCCCGCGTTGATGGATGCGGTGACCGGCGCCGTCCGGCGCGGAGAAACCAGCCTGACACTGGGACTCCGGGCCACCGACGAAACAGACCCCCTGGCCTGGAAGACCTTTGACACCAACGACCTGGGCATGCCCATCGAGTACAACTCGGTTCCCGGCCGGCCCACGGACCTCTCGGTCGACAACTTCAGGCCCTGCCCGTCTGGCGACCAGGTGGTCTGGTCGTCGAGCACGACTCCCACCCTGCGGGCCAAGGTGTCCGACGCCGACCCGGACGTCCTGGACGCCGAGTTCGAATGGTGGAAGCGGGGCGGAGACCGGGTCGGCGGTGGCCACCAGGGCGGGCTGCCACACGAGAGCTCGCCGCAGATCCAGATTCCCGGCGGATCCTTTGTGGACGGAGACGAGCTGTCGTGGCGGGTCCGCGTGTCCTTCCGGACCGACACCGGTCCCTG
>CBIMJO010001094.1:0-4156 GCA_966244135.1 uncultured Actinocrispum sp.
TGCAGTCGACCAGGTCGCCGTCGATGCGGACCTCGTGCCGTGCCGGGTCCACCCGGAGCGCTCCCGCGGTCAGGATCGCCTCTGCTCCGGGGGTGAACCGGGTCCGGCGCAGGAGTGTGCGGACGCGGGCCATCAGCTCGCGGGGGCTGAACGGCTTGGTCATGTAGTCGTCCGCGCCCAGGTCAAGGCCCAGAAGGAGGTCGTCCTCGGTGCTGCGCGCGGTGAGCATGAGCATCGGCAGTTCGGTCTCCGCGCGCAGCGTGCGGCACACCGTCAGGCCGTCGGCGCCGGGCAGCATCAGGTCGAGCACGAGCAGGTCCGGCCGGCGCCTGCGCACCTCGGCAATGGCCGTGGGGCCGTCGCCCGCGACCGTCACGGAATGCTGTTCGTGTTCCAGGTAACGGCGAATGAGGTCCGCCTGATAAGGGTCGTCCTCGGCGAGCACGATCTGCGCGCACATGCGCCGCATCATAACCACATGACCGGGCTCTTACAGGATTCTGACAATTCCCGGGAAAGGTACGGGTATGGTTCGTTTCAAGATCCTCGCCGCGGTGTTGTTCGCCGCCGGGTGCGCCGCCCCGCCCGCCCCGCAGTCCCAGGTGGCCTCGCTCAGCACGCCTTCTTCTGGCCCGGCTTCAACCTCAGCCTCAGCGTCGGAGGAGGGCCGTCCGCGGCACCGGCTGGACGAGTCCAAAGAGGAGTCCCAGCGCATCAACCACGTCTGGTCGCAGTGCATGAAGGACCACGGCGCCGACCCGGACACCCAGCCGCCGAACATCGAGGGCGCGAAGAAGTGGTCCGCCGACCACAAGGCGGCGGGCGACGCCTGCCGCGCCAAACTCCCGTTGCCACCGTGGTCCCAGGACCCGGACAACCCCGAGTACAAGGACAACATGCACAACTGGGTCACGTGCATGAAGGACGCCGGCATGAACGTCGCCGAGTCCACCGACCCCGAGATGGCCTGGACCTTCACTTCCTCTCAGCAGCCGCCGGACGCGGACCGGATCGAGCACGACTGCATGATCAAGGTCCTGAAACCCAAGGAGAAATGACGTTCAGTCCCACCAGAACGTCCACTGCCGGCTGCCGGGCAGCCGCTCGGCATACCCGCTGAGCCGCTCGTCCCCGACATTGTCCGGGCAGAAGGCGAAATGCTCGGCCGCGACCACCAACGCCTGCTCCCTGCTCACCGGCGGTGCCCCCACACTCATCCGCAGTGTCCCGAACCCCGCCAGGCACACCACCCGAACCCCCATCCGTTCCTCCCAGCTGCGGACCACCGCGGCGAACATCGCCGTGTCGTTCTCGTAGTTCACCGGCCCGCTCCAGCCCGACGAGGCCAGCACATCCGCACTGCGCCGGGCGCTCACCAGCGCGAGCCGCATCCGCGGCAGGGCTTCCAGTTCGGCGGCCAGTGCGTCCGCCGTTTCATCCGCGTCCGCGGCGGGCGGAGCGGCGGCCGCGAGACCGGGCCACGTCGTGAAGGGCTCCATCGCGCCTTTGGCGTACGCGCGCCACCACCCAGCGAGCACGTCGGCCGCGTCATGGTCGGCCGGATCGGTGATGTGTTCCAGGTAAACCTCACCGCTTGACCACGGCCTCGACTCCTGGTCGCCCGACCACGTCATTTTGTCCTGCAGCAGCACCGGCCAGAGGCCGGACTCCCCGTGCGCCAGGCGAAGCCGCCGCCACAGACCGGGCACCGGCGCCTCCTCGCTCAACCAGAAGGCGGGCTCGCCGCGGCCCTCCTCGGCATGGACGATCCGCCCGGCGGGCAGCGGCACGGACAGGGACTCCAACTGCGCGGGCAACGAGTTCACCGGCGCAACCTACTGGTCGGTGTGGGTGGGTTTGCGGGGGTGTGGGGCGGGTATTTCGTTGGTATGACGTATCCCGAGCGGGAACCGGAACGCACAAGAGCGTTACCGGAGCAGCAACCTGTGCGGCGCAACGTACCGCCGCCGGTTCAGCAGGACGCGGAGTACGTGGCCGAGGACCGGCAGGCCAAGCGGGTCCGCACCGTGCGGCGGGTGAACGCGGCGATCAACTTCGTGTGCGCGCTGTTCGCGGTCGTGCTGGTCATCCAGATCGTGCTGGTGCTGGCCGATGCCAACCCGAAGAACGGGTTCGCGTCCTTCATGGACGGGTTCGCCGGGGCGGTGTCGCTCGGGTTCGACGGGTTGTTCACGCCGGACTCGGCGAAGGCCGCGGTGTTCTTCAACTATGGTGCGGCCGCGATCATCTGGCTGCTGATCGGCGCCGCCCTGACCTACCTCATCCGGAAGTTCGCGATGCCGGCGCGGACGACGACAGTGCCGCGCTACTAGTACTGCGGAACCGCGCGCGGTAGGTCGACGGGGAGATGCCGAGGGTGTCCTGGAACGCCCGGCGCATCGACTCCGACGAGCCGAACCCGGCCTGCCCGGCCACCGCCTCGATCGGCGAGCCGCTGTCCTGCAGCAGCACCCGCGCGGCCTCGAACCGGATGGTCTCCACGAACTGCGCCGGCGTGATGTCCAGCTCGGACCGGAACAACCGGGTCAGATGCCGTGGGCTCACGCCGGCGACGTCCGCCAGCGCGTCGAGACTGTGGTTGGCGGCCGGATCGGCGGTGACGTGGTCCATCGCCTTGCGCACAGTCGAATGCGACGAGTGCGCCGCACCCATCCGTGCGCTGAACTGCGACTGCCCACCGGGCCGTGCCATGAACACCACGAGGTACTGCGCGGCCGCACGGGCCACGTCCGGCCCGTGGTCCTCCTCGATCAACGACAACGCCAGGTCGATCCCCGCGGTGATCCCGGCCGACGTCACGACCGGGCCCGACCGCACGAACAACGGATCCGGCTCTACGGTGACCTCCGGATAGGACCGGGCCAGCTCGCGCGCCAGCTGCCAGTGCGTGGTCGCCCGCCGCCCATTCAGCAACCCGGCCTCAGCGAGCAGAAACGCCCCAGCGCACACAGAAGCGACCCGGCGAGCCCGCCCCGCCAGGTCCTGGACCAACGACACCAACGCGGAATCCGAGACGGCGTTGCGCCAGTCCGACCGTCCAGGCACGAGAACGGTGTCGAACCGCCCGGGCAATGAGCCCACCGAATGGTCGACACCCACCCGCACACCCGCCGAGGTCCGGACATCCGCGCCAGTAGGCGAAACCACGCGGACGTCGTAGAACCCGGTGGTGGTTAGCGCCTCGACCGGGCCCGTCACGTCGAGCAGCTGCACGCCGTCGAACGCGACGACCACGACGGTCCTCATTCCGGCCACGGCGACTCCTGGATCACCGTGACGAAGTCGCCGCGGGTGAACCCCGGCGTGAAGTGCGCCAGCACATCGGCCTTCACGTTGCCGAACGTCGTCTCCGGCTTGTCCTTGATGCCGTCGGTGAACGCCGTGAGGATGCGCCGCTTGAAGTCCGGCCGGGGGTGCTGCGCGACGACAGAGGCCCGTTCGGCTTCGCTCAACGCGTGGTAGCCGATCCCGAGCACGTCGTACTCCACGCCCGCGGTCACCAGCGCGACCTCCGGCTCCATGAACTCCGGGATCCCCGGCGTGGTGTGCAACGCGATCGCTGTCCACACGCGACGGACGCTGTCCTCCGGCACACTGTGCGCATGCAGGAACCGGCGGGCCTCGTCGGCACTGTCCACTTCGAACCGGCGGCCGCTTTGGCGGAACTCCGGGTTCAGGCCGACGTCGTGGAACATGGCGCCGATGTACAGCAGCTCGGGGTCGAAGCTCAGCCCGCGGTGGCGCCCCATGGCGCTGCCGAACAGGAACACCCGCCGCGAGTGGTGGTAGATGAGGTCGCCGACGGTGTCGCGGACCAGGTCGGTGGCCGCGGCGGCGAGCTTGGTGTCCGGAATCGAGGTGGTCACCCCGACAGCGTCGCCGAGCCGCGGCCCGCCCGCCATGTCTGGACGGCCAGGAATCCCACAGATCCGGACACTGCCCGAGATATCCGATTTGAGGGAGCGGGTACTGTCGTCATGAAGAACTTCTTGGGGGACCAGGCACGAAGGAAAGCGGCATAAAACGTGCTTTTTCGACTAATCAGACTCTCCCTGCAGGACTATCGCGGCCCGTTGTCGATCGTGGTGGTGCTGCAGTTGCTGCAGACGTTGGCGGCGCTCTACCTGCCGACACT
>CBIMJO010001095.1:0-4155 GCA_966244135.1 uncultured Actinocrispum sp.
GGCTACACCCAGGCCAACCTGATCGCCGTGCCGCGCGACTGGGCGTACGACCTTCTCCTGTTCGCGCAACGCAATCCGCAGCCGTGCCCGGTGCTGGACGTGACCGAGCCGGGCGTCACCTCGACCCCGCTGGCGGCCGACGCCGACCTGCGCACGGACCTGCCGAGCTACCGCGTCTGGGAGTACGGCGAGATGGTCTGTGAGCTGCGGGACGCCACTCGGTTGTGGCGGTCGGACCTGGTGGCGTTCCTGATCGGCTGCAGCTTCACCTTCGAGCACGGGCTGACCCGCGCGGGCATCCCGTTGCGGCACGTCGAGCAGGGCCGGAACGTGTCGATGTACATCACCGACCGCGAATGCCGTTCCGCCTCGAGGATGCGCGGCCCGCTCGTGGTGTCCATGCGGCCGATCCCGGCCGACCTGGTGGAGACCGCGACCAGGATCAGCGCCCGGATGCCGGACGTGCACGGGGCTCCCGTGCACGTCGGCGACCCGGGCGGGCTGGGCATCAAGGATCTGTCCACACCGGACTTCGGGGACGCCGTCGACGCTCAGCCCGGCGACGTCCCGGTCTACTGGGCCTGCGGGGTCACCCCGCAGGCCGCGTTGATGGCGTCGTGCCCGCCGTTCGCCATCACGCACTCGCCCGGGCACATGTTCCTCACCGACGTGCCCGAGGACACCTACCGGATCGTGTGAACGACGTCATCCCATCTGACGAACTTGAAGTTGGTGCTGTCCCTCGGCTCTCCCGCGTTGTGACCGTCCTGGACGGCCAGCAGGCCGTTCGGGAAGCGGGGGCCGAGGTACGCGCCGCTCACCGCGGCACCGTCGGACTCCTCGACGCTGTCGGTCCTTCCGTCGCCGATGTGGAACGAACCCTTGTACACGCCCGGAAGCCGGTACGCGGCGAACGTGTTGTCGCCCTGGCTGGACGCCAGCAGCAGATTCTGTCCATAGTGGATGGTCAGGCCCTCGACGTCCGCCGAGATGTGCCTGCCGCCGAAGCCCGGATCCCGGCCGGGCACGCATTCCTCGGTCGACGGGTCGTACGTGCCGGGCACGCCGAACTCCCGCACCTTGTCGACCAGCACCGGATTGCCGGTCAGCCGCGCGGAAAGCCGCCAGATGCCGACGTCCTCCTGGCCCGCGTACAGCGTCCCGGTCCGCCAGTCCACGACCATGCCCTCGACCTGCGGGCTCACACCCGGCTCATCGCACGGCGACCACTTGGTCCCGTTCGGCAACGTGAACTGCCCAGGCAGATCCAGGGTCCGCACGACGCTGTATCCGTACTTCGACCCGCGCTTCTCCACCTTCAGCAGCGCCACGCGAGTCGTCTTACGGCGGCTGACCACCACATACGCCGACTGACCGAACGGGTCGGACCACGCCGCCAGGCCATAGACCGTGCGCTGTTCGTCCACTGCGGTACGAGTACAGCCCGCCCTCCTTGGCCATGGCCACGACAATGCTGCGATCGGGGCGATGCGGTCGGCCCAGATCGCCGGGTCATCAGCGTCCGCGTTGCCGCCCGCCTCATCGTCGAACAACGGCGGCGTTTCCAGCTGGGCCGGCACGATCGGCTGACTGGCGTACGCGGGCTGGGCGGCGGCCACCAGGACACCCACGGCAAGCAGGACTTTTCGCATTCCGGGCAGCCTTCCGTCGGTTTGTGAACTCTCAACGACGTACCGGCGAACAAAACTCGTGCAACCCAAGAAGCTCACTCGATGCAACGAAATGACTCCGTCAAGTGTCTAGTTGTACGTGATTAACAAACGCACAGCTAGTGGCTTACTGGCCTCAGCGCTGGTCTGGGGTGCTGTCGTCCCGGCCGCGACCGCCCTGGCGGCGCCGGCCGCGGTCCCGGGGTCACCCGGGACGATCACGTTGCTCACCGGGGACAAGGTCACGCTCGGCGGCCCGCGCGGCGCGACCGTGCGACCGGCGCAGGGCCGCGAGCACACCAGGTTCTCCCAGTACAAGGACGAACTCGGCGACCTGCACGTCGTGCCCGAGGACGTCCTGCCGATGCTGCGGGCCAAGCGGATGGACCCGCGGCTGTTCAACATCACCAAGCTCGTGCAGAACGGCTTCGACGACGCGAAGCGCAAGGACATCCCGCTGATCGTCAGCGGCGCGCCGAACATCGCCGCGGCCAAGGTCCGTGACCTGCCGAGCATCCAGGGTGCGGCGGTGCGCGTCGACAAGGCCGCGGGCCTGCGCACGTTCACTGCGGCGCAACACGTCTGGCTGGACGGCCCGGTCACCGCGATGCTGGACCACAGCGTCCCGCAGATCGGTGCGCCGGAGGCGTGGAAGGCCGGGTACACGGGCAAGAACACCACGGTCGCCGTGCTGGACACCGGCGTCGACGCCAGTCACCCGGACCTCGCCGGGGCGGTCGCGGACGCGCAGAACTTCTCCGACGCGACGACCGGCACCGACGACTACTTCGGCCACGGCACGCACGTGGCCTCGATCATCACCGGGCAGCACGAGAAGTACACCGGTGTCGCGCCGGACACCAAGCTGCTCAACGGGAAGGTGCTCAACGACTTCGGTGGCGGCGCCGAGTCGTGGATCATCGCCGGCATGCAGTGGGCGGCCGACAAGGGCGCCAACGTGATCAACATGAGCCTCGGCAGCCCGTTCCCAAGCGACGGCACCGACGCGATGTCGTTGGCGGTCAACGAGATCACGGCCAAGTCCGGCGCTCTGTTCGTCATCGCAGCGGGTAACTCGGGTGGCGCTCCCGGCAGCCCGGGTGCCGCTGACGCGGCGCTGACCGTCGGCGCGGTGGACCGCAACGACAACCTGGCCCCGTTCTCCAGCCGTGGCCCTCGGTGGCTGGACGGTGCCATCAAGCCGGACATCACGGCGCCGGGCGTGGACATCGTCGCCGCCAAGGCGACGCACGGCCAGATCGGCGACCCGGTCGACGCCACGCACGTCAAGCTGTCCGGTACCTCCATGGCCACGCCGCATGTCGCTGGGGCGGCGGCGATCCTGGCCGGTGAGCACCCGACGTGGAAGGCCGACCAGCTCAAGGCGGTGTTGATGGGCAGTGCCAAGCCGAACCCCGCGTTGTCAGTGTTCGAGCAGGGCGCGGGCCGGGTCGACGTGGCCAAGGCGGTCAAGCAGAGCGTGTACTCCTCGCCGGGCAGCATCAGCGAGGGTGTGGCGCAGTGGCCGCACAACGACGACCAGCCGATCTCCAAGACCGTCACCTATCACAACGACGGCACTGCGCCGGTCACGTTCAACGTCACCGTGGACGCCCACGACCCCAACGGGAAGACCGCTCCTGCCGGAATGTTCACCGTCACCCCGGCGACGCTGACGATCCCCGCGGGCGGCCAGGCACAGACCACAGTCACTACAGACACACGTGTCAACGGGCCTGACGGCATCTACAGCGGTGTCGTTGTCGCCGGTGATGTGCATACGCCGATCGCGGTCACGCGTGAGGTGGAGAGCTACAACGTCAAGATGACCTTCCTCGGGTTCGACGGGAAACCCACGCCGGACTACAGCTTCCGGTTCGTCGACATCGACCAGCCCAAGGCATACCTGCCGTACGACGAGTCCGGCACGGTCATCGCACGCCTGCCCAAGGGCCGGTTCTACCTGGACTCCTTCGTGCAGGAGATCTCGACCCGCAAGCTGGCCATCGTGGTCGAGCCGGAGTACGTGGTCACCGGGGACGCCTCGCTGACCATCGACGCCCGGGACGCCAAGCCGGTCGGCATCAGCGTGGACAAGCCGAACGCCAAGCCGGGCCAGGCGACCCTGGGGTTCGAGCGGAACACCACCTGGGAGGGCGGCACCGGCAACTACTACATCCTGGGCAACTTCGACGACTTGTACGTGCGGCCGTCGAAGACCGCTTCGGCGCCAAAGGGGTTCAACTACTTCGCCGAGGCCAGGCTCGCCGAGCCGGACGCGCAGGGCAGCTTCAACAACAGCCCGTACCTGTACAACGTGCACAACAACACCGACGCCAAGGTTCCCGCGGACCTCGTGCAGCATGTGTCCGACAGCAAGCTGGCGAAGGTGCACTCCGAGCAGGGAGCCACGGCGGCGGGCCGGTTCGGCGACCGGGAGAACATGATCGTCAAGCCGCTGCCGTACACGCTGGAGGAGTTCTAC
>CBIMJO010001096.1:0-4147 GCA_966244135.1 uncultured Actinocrispum sp.
CCCCGAGCTGTCGGCCACCCTCACCCTGGTCGCCGAGCTGCCCAAGCCGACGGTCGCCGCGATCACCGGGTACGCCCTGGGCGGCGGCTACGAGCTGGCCCTGTGCTGTGACTGGCGGATCGCCGGGGACAACGCCAAGGTCGGCCAGCCGGAGATCCTGCTCGGCATCATCCCGGGCGCCGGCGGCACCCAGCGCCTGGCTCGCCTGATCGGCCCGAGCAAGGCCAAGGACATCATCTACACCGGACGGTTCGTCGGCGCCGAGGAGGCGCTCACCCTCGGCATGGTCGACCAGGTCGTGGCGCCCGACGACGTCTACGAGGCCGCCCGCAAGTGGGCCGGCCAGTTCACCGGCGCCGCCTCGCGGGCCCTCGCCGCGGCCAAGACCGCGATCGACGGCGGCCTCGACGGTGACCTCAACGCCGGGCTGCGCCTGGAGACGGTCCTGTTCACCGGGTTGTTCTCGACCGAGGACCGGACCACCGGGATGGAGTCCTTCATCGCCAACGGCCCAGGAAAGGCGAACTTCAGTGGCAAGTGACGCAGCGCAGGACAACCCGGTACCCAACCCCCACGCGACGGCGGAAGAGGTCGAGGCGGCCTGGAAGGACCTCAAGCTCGCCAACGTGCTCTACCACGACTGGGAGGCGGGCACGTATGACGAGAAGTGGTCGATCTCGTACGACGAGCGCTGCATCGACTACGCCACCGGCCGGTTCAAGGCGATCGCCGGTGAGGACGGCTGGCCGTACGAGACGGCCATGGAACTGGGCAGCGGCACCGGGTTCTTCCTGCTGAACCTGATGCAGGGCGGCGTGATCAAGAAGGGCTCGGTCACCGACCTGTCGCCCGGCATGGTCGAGGTCGCGCTGCGCAACGCCGAGGGCCTCGGCCTGGACGTCGACGGCCGGGTCGCCGACGCCGAGCGGATCCCGTACGAGGACAACAGTTTCGACCTCGTCGTCGGGCACGCGGTGCTGCACCACATCCCGGACCTGCCCGCGGCGTTCCGCGAGGTGCTGCGGGTGCTCAAGCCGGGCGGGCGGTTCGTGTTCGCCGGGGAACCCACCAAGATCGGCAACGCCTACGCGCGCAAGCTCGGCCAGTGGACCTGGTGGCTGACCACGAACATCACCAAGCTGCCCGCGTTGAGCGACTGGCGCCGGCCACAGTCCGAACTGGACGAGTCGTCCCGCGCGGCGGCCCTGGAAGCCGTGGTGGACATCCACACCTTCGACCCGACCGAGCTGGAGCGGCTGGCCCGCGAGGCCGGCGCCGCCGGGGTCGAGGCGAAGACCGAGGAGCTGGCGGCCGCGCTGTTCGGCTGGCCGGTGCGCACGTTCGAAGCCGCTGTGCCGCAGGAGAAGCTGACCTGGGGCTGGCGGATGTTCGCCTACCGCGCCTGGCAGCGGCTGTCCTGGGTGGACGAGAACATCCTGCGCAAGGTCGCCCCGCGTGAGCTGTTCTACAACGTGATGATCACCGGCACCAAACCTTGAGCTATGGCTTCACCCTGGCCGACATCGAGTTCCTGACGTCCGACGCGGGAACCGACGCACTGGCAGGAGTGGACGCGCTGGAGCTGACGTCGGCGACCTACCTCGCCGACGTCGCCACCGCGCGCAAGCTGGTCGGCTCGCAGGTCGGGCCGGTGCTGGAAACCGTGCTGCTGCGCCGGAAAGCGGTGTCCAAAATGGACTCGCCGGAGCGGTGGCTGTTCACCGACGAAGCCCTGCAACAGGCAACCCCTGCCGCGGTGGCCGAGCACCGTGCCTCGCGTTTCGCCGGGCGGGACGTGCACGACGTGACGTGTTCCATCGGTATGGACCTCGTATACACGTCGTATACAGCCGGTATTGCGGTTGGCTCGGACCTGGATGCCGTGCGGGTGCACATGGCGCGGCACAACACCGGGCTGCAAGTGCTGCAGGCGGACGCGTTGCGGCCGGTGACCCGGGGGACCGCGATCCTGGCCGACCCCGCGCGGCGCGACTCGTCCGGGCGAAGGCGTTGGCGCCCTTCGGATTTCGCGCCGCCACTGGACGCTTTGGCCGACGTGTACGCGGGCCGGGACATGGCGGTGAAGTGCGCCCCGGGCATCGACCCGTCGGACGTGCCCTGGGCGCGGGAGATAGAACTGGTGTCGTTGAACGGTTCGGTGCGGGAGGCCTGCCTGTGGACCGGGTCGCTGGCCACGCCTGGGACGCGCAGGCGGGCCAGCGTGCTGCGGGCCGGAGCCGAGCCGTGGTCGATCACCGACGCCGACCCGGACGACTGCCCGGTGACCGCGCCGTCCGAGTGGCTCATCGATCCGGACGGCGCGGTCGTTCGGGCCGGCCTGGTGCGCCAGTACGCCGCCAGGCACGGCCTGGCCCAGCTCGACCCCAGGATCGCGTACTTGACGGGCGCCACCCCGCCAGCGGGGATTCGTGCGTTCCGGGTCGTCGAGCATGGCCGCTACACGGAGAAGGCCCTGCGCCAGGAGCTGGCCAGACGGCGGGTCGGCAAGCTGGAGATCCTGGTTCGTGGCCTGGACGTCGATCCGAACGCACTGCGGCCCCGGCTGCGGCTGAGGGGTGCCGAGGAGGCGACGGTCGTGCTTACCAGAATTGGGAGCACTCCCACCGCGTTGTTGTGCAATGCGGTACGGACTAACTGATTGGCGGTAGGGACGATCCCGGCGGATGGGTAAGTTGTGGCTCACAACAAACCATGACCGGGGGTAGCGGGACCGTCGGCCCCCCTCGGGCCGACGGTCCTGCGCTAACACGAGTGGGGGTCGTGCCCGGTCCGGCGCTCGTCGAAACCGAACCGGGCACGGGTCTAGGTGGCGATGACGTTCCTCGCGTCGGCGGTGCCCACCCGCCAGGCCCAGCGCCAGCCGTCCACGACCGCGATCGCCGCGCCGAACACCGCGAGCAGCATCGCCAGCCGCGGCGGGCCCTCCAGGGTGGTCGTGGTGAGAACCACGGTCACGGCCCAGATCTGCATTGCGGTGAACGGGATCGCGATGCACGCGGCGAAGAAGCCGCGGCGGTAGCGAACAGGATCACGAGCAGGGAGAAAAGGTTCCATGATTGCCGCCCCCTCCAAGGGATTCGTCACTGTCATGGAACCCGCGCCAGCACGGGAAGTCTGTGTCATCTGACACAGAAGTAGGAATGCCGGCGATCAGTTCGTCCGGCGGGTGAACACGGACTGAACTGCGCCGTGAACAGATGATGCCACGCCCGCGCAAGCCCCCCCGCAACCCCTGACAAAACTCGCGGGACCATCGCCCACAAACCAAGCCGGCGAGCCCCACCACCCACAGGCGCCCAGCTGAGCTGGGTCACCGGGCGAGGCGGCGGAGTTCTTCCTCGTTGTGCACGCGGATCCAGCCTCGGCCGGTGGTCACCACACCGCGTTCCCGCAGTTCACGCAAGGCCCGCGCGTAGGACTCACGCGACGTGGCGGCGTTGGCGGCGAGTTGCTGCTGGGTGGATTCGTGGCGGATTTCGATGCCGTTGCCGTTGCGGCGGCCGTACTGGAGGGCCAGTTCCAGCAGCTGGGCGTAGACGCGTCTACTCGAGCTTCCGCCTCCGTATTCGGCTCGTTGTCTGCCTATCTCGCGTAAGCGGCCGCTGAAGACGCCCAGGAGGGCCCAGCCGATTCTGGCGTGTTGCTGGCAGATCGCCGCGAAGCGGGTGCCCGTGAGGGTGATCACTTCGACGGGGTCGAGGGCTTGCAGGGTCGCTGAGCGGGGGCCGTTGTCCAGTGCCGCCTGCTCGCCGATGATGTCGCCCGCCGCGCGGACGCCGATGACCACCTCGCGGTCGTCGATGGTGTGGGTCAGTACGCGCACGTGGCCGTTGAGCACGACGATCACGTGGTTGGACTGGTCCCCCTCATGGCACAGGTAGTCGCCCGGCCGGTAGCCCCGCCGGGTGGCCAGGTTCTCGATCACCTGGCGGTCAGGCAGGCTGAGCCGCCCCCAGAAGCTGTCCTCCACCTGATCAGGCTGCCAACTGAAGGACGCCTCTCACAACCGGGTGACCCTAATGGCGTACGCCGGACGGGTGCGATCCGCGCCAGATGGTTGCAGTCGCTCGTGGACTTCGCTAGTCCGGTGGAGAGGCGCACCGACTCGCGTGGAGGGTGGCCGGAC
>CBIMJO010001097.1:0-4145 GCA_966244135.1 uncultured Actinocrispum sp.
TGGTCGGACCCTAATCGACAGGCTAACTGGTTGAAACCTACCTTCGATTGGGGCCATGCAGCGCACTCATGCTCGCCCGCATGTAGTAACACACCAACACCAGGAGGCGCAACAGAAACATGATCTCGCTGGTAGGCGGGTATGTGCCATCCCTGTTGGTGATTTTCCACATGCCCGAACCGGCCAAAAGAGGGCAACTGGACCGGCCGGGTGCGTGACCACCCGGACACAGAGAAGCACAAATTATCGTGATCGTTCTCCAATGGAGAGCAAAGCCACACTCCGATCTTGACCAGATCCCTGATCAAAAGTGGGTAATTGGACCGGCGGTATGTGGCCGATCAACCGGCGTCGCGGGCCAGCGCGGTCAGCCGGCTGACCGATCTGAGGTACTTCTTGCGGTATCCGCCGCGCAGCATCTCGGCGGTGAACAATGCGCTGACGGGTGCTCCGGAAACCGAGACCGGTACCGCCCGGTCGTACAGCCGGTCGGCCAATGCGACGACGCGCAGCGCGACATCTTGATCGGGTACCGCGGCCAGCCCTTTGATATGCACGGCAGGCACTCCGCCGACGAGTTTCCGGTAGCGCGAGGGGTGCAGCCCGGCCAGGTGGGCGCACAGCTCGCCGAAGTCGTCCACGGTCGAGCCGGGGATCGTGGCGGCGCGCGCGTCGATCTCCGCGTCGGTCATCGGGTCCGGGGCGTCGGGCAGGCCGCGGTGGCGGTAGTCCGGGCCGTCGACGCGGACCACGGTGAACCGCGCGGCCAGCGACCGGATCTCGCGGATGAAGTCGTCCGCGGCGAACCGGCCCTCGCCGAGCTTGTCCGGCAACGTGTTCGAGGTCGTGGCGATGTGCACGCCCGCGTCGCTCAGCTCGGTCAGCAGCCGCGACACCAGGGTCGTGTCGCCGGGGTCGTCCAGCTCGAACTCGTCGATCGCCAGCAGCTTGTGCCCGGACAGCCGTTGCACGGCCTGGGCGAACCCCAGCGCCCCCACCAGGTTCGTGATCTCGACGAACGTGCCGTACGCCTTCGCGCCGGTGGCGGCGTGCCAGATCGACGCCAGCAGGTGCGTCTTGCCGACCCCGAACCCGCCGTCCAGGTACAGCCCGGGCGCGGGATCCGGCGTTCTCCGGCCGAACCAGCCCTTGCGGCGCCGCTCGACCGCTATGCCCGCGGCGAACTCGCGGGCGGCCTCGACGGCGGCGGTCTGGCTGGGTTCGTCCGGCGTGGGCACATAGGTGTCGAACCGGACATCGGCGAACCGCGGCGGCGGCGCCAGCTCGGCGACCAGCTCCTCGGGGGCGATCTCCGGATGGCGGTCTACCAGGCGTGGAGCGGGCATGGCGGGCATGTTCTCATTGCTCTCGTGCATGCGCTTTGGCCGGACCCCAACCAGGACGACGTCACCGACCAGACCCTGGAGACGCTGTACGCGTACCCCGGCGAGCTGACCCGGCCGTGGGTTCAGGTGAACTTCGTGACGAGCCTGGACGGTGCGGTGACGGTCGGCGGCAAGTCCGGGGGCCTGTCGAGTCCCGGGGACAAGCGGATCTTCCGGATGGAACGCGTGCTGGCCGACGTGATCCTGGTCGGCTCGGCGACCGCACTGGTGGAGCGGTACCGCGGCGCGCGCTTCTCCCCCGCCGGTGCGGCCCGGCGCGCCTCGCTCGGGCTGGCCCCGATCCCGCCGATCGCCGTGGTGACCGCGCGGGCCTCCGTGCCGCCGGACGCGCCGCTGCTCACCGACACCGAGGTGCCGCCGATCATCCTGACCACCGAGTCGGCGCCCGAGGACAACCGGCGCGCGCTGGCCGACGCGGGCGCGGACGTGGTGGTCGTCGGGGAGAAGGACGTGGACCTCGTCGCCGCACTGGCCGAGCTGGACCGGCGCGGGCTGCGGCGGATCGACTGCGAGGGCGGGCCCCGGCTGTTCGGCAGCCTGATCGCCGAGGACCTGGTGAACCAGCTGTGCCTCACGGTGTCGCCGTTCCTGGCCGCGGGCGACGCGGGCCGGATCGCGAACGGGCCCACCCTCGTCGACCCCCAGCTGATGCACCTGCACGCGGCACTGCGGGATGGCGACTTCCTGATGCTTACCTACCGCCGGTGAGGCAGGATGCCTTCCGTGCTGACTCCACCGGTGAAGCCCATGCTGGCCAACGCGGCCGGCAGCGCCATCCCTGACGACGCCGACCTGATCTTCGAGCCGAAGTGGGACGGGTTCCGCTGCCTCGTGTTCCGCTCCGGGGACGAGGTGACGCTGCAGTCGCGGTCGTCCAAGCCGCTGAACCGGTACTTCCCGGAGGTGGTGGCCCGGCTCACCGCGGGCTTGCCGGATGGCGTGGTGCTCGACGGTGAGCTGGTCGTGGGGGTGAACGGTGCGCTGAACTTCGACGCGTTGTCCGAGCGCATCCACCCGGCCGCGAGCCGGGTGAACCTCCTCGCGGAGCAGACTCCCGCGACTTTCGTGGCGTTCGACGTGCTCCAGCTGCCCTCTGGTGACGTGTTGGAGACTCCGGGGATCTCGCGGCGGCAGATGCTCGTCGACCTCGTTTCGGACACCGACGCGGTCAGCCTCACTCCCGCGACACAGGACGCTGCTTTGGCGCGGCAGTGGTTCACGCTGTTCGAGGGCGCGGGGTTGGACGGCGTGATCGGCAAGCCTGCTCAAGGTCCGTACACGCCGGACAAGCGGACCATGCTGAAGTTCAAGCACTCCCGGACCGCGGACTGTGTGGTGGCGGGGCTGCGGTGGTACAAGGACACCGAACCTGGGACTTCGGTCGGCTCGCTGTTGCTGGGGCTGTACGACGACAAGGGGACGCTGCACAGCGTGGGCGTCGTCGGGTCTTTTCCCGCTGAGCGCCGCCGGGAGCTGGCGGTGGAGTTGGAGCCGTTGATGGCTGACGGCGCATCGGACCATCCCTGGTTGGGCGAGATCGCCTCGGGGACAAGGGTTCCCGGGGAGATCAACCGGTGGCGGAGCGCGCAGGCCGCCTGGGTGCCGCTTCGGCGGGAGCTGGTCGTCGAGGTCGCCTATGAGCACACCGAAGGCGGGTATCCGTCGCGGTTCCGCCATACCGCGCAGTTCATCCGGTGGCGGCCGGACCGGGAGCCCTCGTCGTGCGGGTACGAGCAGCTGGAGGAGCCCGCGCGGTATGATCTCGATGCCGTTTTGAAGGGCGAAGTGCGGAGTCGGTGACGGTTTCCGTCATCTTGCGGGTTTCCATGCCGGTTTTCTGACTTTGCCCGGTCATCGTTGGGGCATGTTCCTTGTTACCGGCGCCACCGGGTCCGTTGGTCGCCACGTGGTGTCGCAGTTGTTGCCCTACGGCCCTGTCCGGGCTTTGAGCCGGACCCCCGGGGCTTTGCCGTCCACAGTGGAGGCTTATGCGGGCGGGATCGACGATCTCGTCGTGGATGACGGCGCTCTGGAGGGCGTCTCGTCCGTGTACCTGATGTGGCCTTTTCATTCCCCGGCACTGGCTTCTGGCGTCGTCTCGGCTCTTCGGCGGCGCGTTCGGCGGGTCGTCTTCCTGTCGTCGGGCGCCGCCACCGATCCCGACAACCCCATCGGCGTGCTGCACAGATCCGTGGAAGTGGCTCTCGAAGAGTCCGGTCTGGAGTGGACACACCTCCGTCCGAGCACCTTCGCGTCCAACACCCTCTGGTGGGCGCCGCAGATCCGGGCCGGCGATGTCGTTCGGGGCCCCTACGGTGGTGTCCGCATGGCTCTGCTTCACGAGGCTGATATCGCTGCGGTCGCTGTGCGGGCTCTGACGTCGGATGCCCATCAGGGCAAGGTTTATATGTTGACGGGGCCGGAGGCACTGTCTCAAGTGGACCAGGTTCGGGTTATTGGTGCGGCTCTGGGGCGGGCGTTGCGGTGGGAGGAGTTGGATGAGGATGCCGCGCGGGCTCACTTCCTTGCCAGTCCTGGGTTTCCGCGTGAGTTTATTGAGCCTTTGCTTGCGGGGTATGCCTCTATGGTCGGGGTCGTGCCTGCTATCACCCGGGGTGTCGAGGATGTGACTGGGGTTGCTGCTCGGTCGTTCTCTTTGTGGGCGTCGGAGCATGTGTCGGATTTCGCTTAGCTTCTAGGTGGGTTTGTCCTCGCCGGACGGGCTGACCACCCAGAGGA
>CBIMJO010001098.1:0-4142 GCA_966244135.1 uncultured Actinocrispum sp.
GATCATGGCGATCCCAGCGCGCTGCGCGTCGGCCGGGCCGTGAAACCGGACCGGCGAACCGGCAATGGACACAACGCCTTGGTGGTCGGTGATGTCTCCGGAGAGGACACGCATCAACGTGGACTTGCCAGCGCCGTTCTCACCGAGCAGCGCGTGCACCTCGCCCGCATGCAGGGTGAAGTCCACGTCCCGGCAAGCCTTGACCCCACCGTAGGACTTGCTGATCCCCGCCAGCCGCACCAGGACGCCGTTGTCCATCCGCACCTCGCCCCAGAGCCGGGTAAACGATTACCCGTGACGCTAGGGCGGTCCGCGACAACGTGTCAAGCATCAACAGATCGATCAAGAAGTCTGTTACTTCACCACGGCCCGCCCGCGCGGGGACAGCCGATAGCCGACGCGCAGGCTTTCGGTCAGCCCAAGCTCCTTGAGCTTGCGGACGTCCGCCTTGAACGGCAACGTCTCCCGCCCCAGCGACGCGGCCAGGTCCGGCGCGCGCACGCCTTCGTTGGCGGCGATCAGCCGAAGGATGGTCATCGTCCACGGCCCGTGCGCACTGCGGTCATCCATCCCGCGCAGCCGTGTCCTGATCTCCTCGACCTCGGCGGGCGACGGTTGCGAGGCGCGCAACGCGATCCGCGGGTCCTCCCCGACATACCGGACCGCAACGCGATACGTGTCCCCGTCGCGGGCGGACAGCCACGACTTGAGCGTGGCCAGCGACGCATGACCCGCCTGCCGAGCCTCCGCGGCCGTGATGGAGCCGACCGCTACCTTGTCCACGGCGTCGATCGCCAGCACGCCGACCAGGGTGCGCAAAGTGCCGCCCGCCTTGACGGTCGGCTTGCGCCAGCGCCGGAATGCGAGGGTGACCTCGCCCCGCTGGATGCGTTCCAGCACGTCCGCCGTCAGCAGCATGGACACACGGTACTTCGCGGGGCATAGTGGGGAGGCTTGCACTCACAGTGTTTGACTGTGTGCGATTTGTATTCATCCTTGCGAAATTCTTCACAAAGCCGCACGAACCCGCACATCCGCGCTACTCTAGGCGGCATGAGCATCGCGCTGGAAGCGGTTTTGGCCAAAGCGGGCTTGCGGGTCTCCCCCGGCGAGTTCCTCGACCTGGTGGAGGACGCGGCGAAAAGACTCTCGCCGCCGAACCCGAACCCGGCCGAGTACTTCTCGGCCGACCAGCGGGAGACGCTCACCGAGGTGGGCCTGGACCTGCGGCCCCGGCAGCCCGACGAGGTCGACTCACGGGCGCGCGCGGTCGCCGCGCAGGCCGTGCTGCGAGACTCGGCGCTGACCGTGTCCGACGCGGCCGCCACCCTCGGCGTGGACACCAGCCGGATCCGCCACCGGCTCGCGGCCGGCCGCCTGGTCGGCTGGAAGGACCGGGGTGGCTGGCGACTTCCTGCCTGGCAGTTCACCGGTTCGGGGGTGTTGCCCGGACTGGAGACCGTGCTCGCGGCGATGCCGATCGACCAGCCGCCGCTGGTCGTGGCGGCCTTCATGACCACCCCGCAGGAGGACCTGTTGATCGGCGGTGCGCCCGGTACCCCCCGCCAGTGGCTGCTCGCCGGCGGCGACCCCGGTAAGGTCGCTTCGCTCGCAGCCGTCCTCGGAACCCCGGCGTGACGGCAGGAACGACGACAGGCTGAACCTCAACGTATGTCCCGGCTACCCCAGCCGCCGACTCCGGCTGCGCTCAAGTCGCTGCTGCGGATCGACGAGGACGTTGTCGCGGTGACCAGCGGTACCCGGCTCGTCCGGGTCTTCGCCGCGGGCGGCGCCCACCGGCAGCGCTGGAACTCCTTCCGGTACACCGGCCCGCTTCCGCACGGCCGGTTCGACCCGCACCCGCCCGGCCCCGAGGGCCGCCCGGCGGACAGTCCCGGCGACGGCGTGCTCTACTTCGGACTTTCCGTGCGCACCAGCGTGGCCGAGGTGTTCCAGTCCACGTCCATTGTGGACAGAACCACCCGGCGGCCGCACCTGGTCATCTTCCGCCCGCAGCGCACCTTGCGGCTGCTCGACCTGTCCGGCCTGTGGCCGACCAGGGCCGGCGCGTCGCAGGAGATCAGCAGCGGCGCCAAGGCGGTGACCCAGTCCTGGGCGCGGGCCATCCGCGCGGCCCACCCCGAGCTGGACGGCGTCTGGTACCGCTCGTCCATGGATGGCGGCGAACCGGCGATCTGCCTGTTCGACCCGCCTTCGGGCACCGCTATCCCGCCCGCGCCGGACATGTTGCTGCCCTTGGACCACCCTGGTCTGGACCTGCCGCTGGGCCGCATCTGCGAGGAGCTGAACTACACGCTCCTAGGTTAGGTGCCTGCCCCACCATTCGAGGACGGCGTCGAACCGTTGCCGCCGGTGGCGCGGCTGGCCCGAGCGGGTCAGCTCGTGGCCTTCACCGGGGAAGATCAGCATCTCGACCGGGGTGCCCTGGCGGCGCAGGGCCACGAACATGCGCTGGGCCTGTTCGATCGGGCAGCGCCAGTCCTGCTCGGAATGCGCGATCAGGAACGGGATGCGGATCAGGTCGGCGTGCGTCAACGGGCTCATCTTGGCCTGTGCCTCGGGATCCGAGCCGATGTACGCGTCGGTGAAGAACCAGCCGATGTCCGAGCTGCCGGCGAACGAGTCCCAGGCGTTGACCGCGCGCTCGCTCCAGGCGGCCTTGAACCGTTCGCCGTGATGCGCGGCCAGCCAGCTGGTCATGAACCCGCCGTAGGACCCGCCCATCACGCCGACGCGCGTGGAGTCCAGTCCCGGCAACGCCAACGCGGCGTCCAAAACGGACAGTACGTCGTCCACGTCGACCGTGCCGAACGCCCCGATGATCGCCCGTCCGTGCGCTTGCCCATACCCCGAGGACCCGCGCGGGTTCGGCAGCACCACGGCATACCCGGCGGAGGCGTATACCTGGGCCTCGTCGAAGAAACCCCAGCCGTGGTACATGAACGGGCCGCCGTGAACGTGCAGCACCACGGGATGCGGACCCTCGCCGGGCGGCAAGACCACCCAGCCGTGCGACTGGTACCCGTCCGGCGAGGTACCGACGATCTCGCGGATCTCGCAGATCCCCTTGTCCCGCACGGCAGTCCCGAACGAAGTCAACACCGGGCCGCCGCACACCACGACCTCGCCCGGACTGTCCGGAGTGGACACAATGGCCACGACCCGGTCGCCGTCGACGGCGAAGGCCGCGACCTTGCCCTGTTCTCCCGCGACCAGAGTCGTCTCCGCCAAGGTGGCAAGGGACGCGTTCACGGGCAACCGCCGAAGCTCGATGGCACCGCGGTTGCGAATGGCGAAGTAGACGTCGTCACCGACGAAGGCGGGACGGATGTCCTCCAGGCACAGTGTTTCCACATCGGTCAGCCGTCGTGGCGAGGCGGGCTCGTCCAAGCTGAACGGCACAACCCACAGCGCGGTGTTCAACGCGATCGCCTCGACCGGGGTGGAGAACTCGCGGCCGAGGTACGCCAGCTGCCCGCCGTGACTGGCCAGCATGCCCGCGTCGCCCTTGGTCTCACACACCAGGATCGGCTCGCCGCCACCGGCCGGGATCGCGAAGATGTCCTGTGCCAACGTCTCCGCGGGCGGGTTCCAGCCATGCGGCGCGCTGATGACGACGTGCGAGCCGTCCTCGCTCCACGCGGGCGAGCCGACATCGCAGGTGCCGTCGGTGAGTTCGACCGGTTCCGCGTCCGCGAAGGTGTCCACGACGAACAACCGCTTGCGCCGGTCGGCCAGGTACCCGATGTCGTCGACGTGGTAGTCCAGTCGGACGATCCGGCGCGGCGCCTCGGCCTGCGCGTCCGTCCCGGTGTACCGGCCCTCCTCGGGAATCCTTGCCAGGAAGGCGATGCGCCTGGAGTCCGGCGACCACACCGGGCTCTGCACGCCCAACGGCAACGACGTCACCTTTCGCGCGTCGCCGCCGTCCACCGGCTGCACGTACAACTGCGGCTTGGCTTTGGGTTGCGCCGACCGGAGGAACGCGACCTGCGTGCCATCCGGGGATATCACCGGTTCGGTGTCGCACCGGCCGTGCGTCCAGGGGCGGGTGCCCGAGCCATTGAGTGCCACGCGATGCACGGCACCCTGGTAGTCGTTGGTCTCCAACACCGGCCGCG
>CBIMJO010001099.1:0-4141 GCA_966244135.1 uncultured Actinocrispum sp.
GGTCGAGGGCCACGTCCTTGAGCGCCGCAGACAGCACGGTGTTGACCGTGCCCTTGATGTTGGAGTTGAAGGTCCAGTCGATGTGCTGCTCGGTGACGTTCCCCAGCGGGATGAACTCACCGACCCCCACGTTGGCGACGATGACGTCGACACCCTGGCCTCGTTCGGCGACGGCCGCGTACAGCCGGTCCATGTCCTCGGGTTTGGTCACATCACCGGCCACGCCAACGGCTTCGTGCCCGACCTTGGCGACCGCCGCGTCCAGTTCGGACTGTCGCCGTCCCATGAGGTAGACGAACGCGCCTTCCTCGGCGAACCGCTGCGCGGTCGCGAGCCCGATCCCCGAGCTGGCCCCCGTGACGACCGCTACTTTTCCGGTCAGCTTTCCCACTTTGCTTCCTCCTGGTGGATTTCCGTGCTTCCGAGTCCACCAGCGGAGGAGGTGCGGACCAATGACTGTGTGGGTATGCGGCGTTGCCGCTTGAGTATCAGTAGTCCTTGAGTGTGATCGCGGTCGCCGCGCGGTGGATCTTCTCGGCGATCCGGCCGGCCATCTTCTCCTTGCCCGGCAGCTTGGGCAGCATCCGCAGGACGGCCAGCTGGGCGCGGATCTGCCAGCGCTTGCCGATCACCATGCCGCGCACGTTCTCCGGGCCCAGCTTCTGGTTGGCCTCGGCGAAGCCGCGCATCTGCTGTTCGTAGGCGGCGAATGCCTGCTCGTGGGTTTCGTTCGCGGCGATCTCACCGGCCAGGACGTACCCGCCGGCCAGTGCGAGGCTGGTGCCCTGGCCCGAGGCGGGCGTGGCACAGAATGCCGCGTCGCCGGTGAGCACGACCCTGCCTGTGGACCAGGTGTCCAGTTCGACGAGGGAAAGGGAGTCGAAGTAGAAACCCTTCGCCTGCGGTGCCGCGGCCAGCAGGCGCTCAACCTCCCAGCCCGCGCCGGTGAACGCGTCGGCGAGGAGTTTCCGCTGCTTCGCCGCGTCGCGGCGGTCGTAGTCGAGGGGCTCGGAGGCGAACAGGAACATCGCCTTGGCGTTGGCGTCGCCGCGGGTGCTGTACATCAGCGCGGTGCGGCCGGGTTCGGCGTAGGTGCGCTCCTCGCGGTCCAGGCCCAGGTGGTTGGGCACGTCGAAGATCGAGACGTAGTAGCCCAGCTCGCGGACTCCGCCGGTGCCGAAGGCGAGTTCCCTTGTGGCCGACCGCAGGCCGTCCGCGCCGATGATCACGTCGAACGTGCTTACCCGGCCGCTTTCGAAGGTCACGCGGTTGCCGTCGATGTCCACAATGGAGTCACCGAACCGGAACCCGGCCTTGCCCTGGATCTTGCCGTACAGCAGCTGGGCCAGGTCGCCGCGGAGGACCTCGACGTCCTCGTGCGCCCGGCCGCCGAACAGGGCCGCGTCCATCCTCGCCACGGTCCGGCCGTCCTTGTCGACGAACGCCGCCTCGCGTACCTCGGTGCCCAGCCGGCGCACGTCCTCGAGTAAGCCCATCCGCCGGATGACGTCGACCGCGGCGCCCCGGATGTCGATCTTGTAGCCGCCGTCGCGGATCTCGGTCGCCCGCTCGACGACGGTGACCCGGTGGCCGTGCTCGACCAGCCAGTACGCGGTGGTGAGTCCTGCGATGCCGGCGCCGCTGATGAGGATTTCGTTCATGACGGCAACGGTAGGGCAGGTTTATACGTTTGTCTAGAACGAAGTGTCTTAGACGTTCTGTGTTAGCCTCTGACCATGGGAAACAGGGAAGATCTGCTGGCCGGGGCGAAGCAGTGCCTGATCGAGAAGGGCTACCGGCGGACCAGCGCGCGGGACATCGCGACCGCGGCCGGCACCAGCCTGGCGGCCATCGGCTACCACTTCGGCGGCAAGGACAACCTGCTGAACCTCGCCCTGGTCGAGTCGGCCAAGGAGTGGGGCGAGGAGATGGAACGGGCGCTGGCCTCGTCGCTGGATCCCGGGATGTCCGCGGTCGAGCGGTTCGAGGAGACCTGGCGGCGGGTGATCGAGTCGTTCTCCACCCAGCGCGGCATGTGGCTGGCTCAGTTCCGGCTGCTCGCCGAACTCCGGGAGTTGCCGGATCAGGGGGAGTTCCTGGTGACCGCGCTGCGGGAGGGGCGGCGGGAGCTGGCCGGGATCTTCCAGCCCGCGGTGGCGGACAAGCGTGTGGCCGGGTCGGTCTATCACGCGTTGTTGCTCGGTGTGATGGCGCAGTGGCTGATCGACCCCGAGGATGCCTTGTCCAGCGCGGATCTGGTCGCCGGGTTGCGTACGGTTTCCTCGTTGTTCGAGGCAGACTGATCGGCATGGACGTGTCCCGGTTGCTGGCTGATGCCGCTCAACGCGGTCAGCGGTATGTCTCTGGTGTCTCCTCGCGGCCGGTTGCCTCGACCGCTGATCTCTCCGCTTTCGACGGCTCGTTGCCGGAGTCGCCGTGCGATCCTCTCGAGACTTTGGCGCTGCTGGACGACTTCGGGTCGCCGGGGACGACTGCTTCGACCGGGCCGCGGTACTTTGGGTTCGTCACTGGTGGGACTTTGCCGGTTGCTTTGGCGAGTGGGTGGCTGGGGATGGCTTGGGACCAGAACTCCGCTCTGCCGGTGATGAGTCCCATCGCGGCGAAGCTGCACTCGGTGACTTCTTCGTGGCTCAGCTCTCTGCTTGGTCTGCCTGCGACGGCTTTGTTCGTCAGTGGCGCGAGTATGGCCAACACCACGGCTTTGACCGCTGCGCGGGACCGGCAGCTGGCTCGGGCGGGGTGGGATGTCCAGTCTGATGGGCTTTTCGGGGCGCCTCCGGTTTCCGTGGTGGTGGGCGAGGCCGCGCATTCCACGCTGCTCAAGGCTTTGGGGATGGTGGGGCTGGGGCGTTCCCGGGTGCATCGGGTGCCGGTGGACTCACAGGGGCGGATGATCGCTGCCACTCTGCCTTCGCTGTCTGGGCCGGTGATCGTGTGCGCTCAGGCGGGGGAGGTGAACACCGGGGCGTTCGATCCCTTCGCTGACATCGTTTCGTGGGCTCGGGAGCGGGATGCCTGGCTGCATGTCGATGGGGCTTTCGGGTTGTGGGCTCTTGCTGATCCTTCGTTTCGTTCTTTGACTGCGGGGCTTGATGCCTTTGACTCGTGGGCTACCGATGCGCACAAGTGGTTGAACGTCAGTTATGACAGCGGGATCGTGTTCATGCGCGATCCCGCCGACCTGCGGCGCAGCTTTGCCGCCTCGGCTGGGTACTTGCCGCCGGATGATGCCTTTGAGGCCATGCATCACACACCCCAGTCTTCTCAACGGGCCCGGCAGATTGAGATCTGGGCGGTGTTGCGGACTCTTGGGCGGGCTGGGGTGGCTGACTTGGTTTCGCGGTCTTGCCGGTTTGCGCGTGACATCGCCGATGGGCTGCGGGGGCGGCTGGAGGTGCTCAATGATGTTGTGCTGAACCAGGTTCTCGTTGCCGCTTCTTCGGATTCCGCGACGTCGCGGTTGATTGCCGATGTGCAGGCCGACGGGACTTGCTGGTGTGGACCGTCCGTGTGGCAGGGGCGTCAGGTCATGCGGATCAGTGTGTCGGGATGGAACACGACCGAGTCCGATGTGGACAAGACCGTCGCGGCTATTCTTCGTTGTGCGGGGTGAAGTCCTCGGCGTGGTCTTGTGCCCAGTCGGCGAAGGTTCTCGTCGTGCCGGTGATTTCGGCGACCGTGGTGGTCGTCTCGTGAGGGTGGTCGATGAGCGCGGTGAGTCGGGCCACCACCGCGTCGACCACCTCTGGCGGTCCTATGTGGAGGGACTTGCGGAAGTCGTCGATGGACTGCGGCTCGAACCGGATGTCCCGGCCCAGCGCCGTGGCGATCAGCTCGGCCTGCTCCCGTTCGGTGAGCGATTCTGGTCCCGTCAGCGTGTGAACGGCCTTCTCGTGGCCGGGTTCCGTCAAGGCGTGCAACGCGACCCCGGCGATGTCCGCTTCGTGGATCAGCGCCGAGTGCGAGTCCCCGAAGGGGCTGCGCACCACGCTTTCCGTGCGGATCGACGCTGCCCACCTGAGGCGGTTGGTGGCGAACCCACCCGGGCGCAGGAAGGTCCACGCAATCCCTGACTCCGCCACGGTTCGCTCGGCCTCGGCGTGCAGTCGCTGGATGGCGT
>CBIMJO010001100.1:0-4141 GCA_966244135.1 uncultured Actinocrispum sp.
CCTCACCTGACGCGCGCCTCTCAAGGAGAACCGATGATGAGACTCCTGAACAGTTCACGAATCGCGCGGTTCGCGGTGGCCGGGCTGCTGGCGCTGGCCGTGACGCCGGTGGCCGCGATCGTCAGGCCGGCACCCGCGCTGGCGTTGGACAACGGCCTCGCGAAGACCCCGCAGATGGGGTTCAACGACTGGAACGCCTACGGCTGCAACGTGTCCGAGTCGTTGATCAAGTCGACCGCGCTGGCCATGCACAACAACGGGATGCAGGCGGCCGGATACCAGTACGTCAACATCGACGACTGCTGGTCGACCCACAACCGGGACGGCAACGGCAATCTGGTGCCGGACCCGGCGAAGTTCCCGGACGGTATCGCCGGGACCGCCGCCTACGTCCACTCGCTCGGCCTCAAGCTCGGGATCTACTCCGATGCCGGAACCGCCACCTGTGCGGGATATCCGGGCAGTCTCGGCCACGAACGCCAGGATGCCACCATCTTCGCCGCGTGGGGCGTGGACTACCTGAAGTACGACAACTGCAACAACCAAGGGGTCAACGCGCAGCAGCGCTACACCGCGATGCGCGACGCGTTGGCGGCGACCGGGCGGCCGATCCTGTTCAGCCTCTGCAGCTGGGGCCAGGACAACGTCTGGACCTGGGGTGCGGGAGTCGGCAACAGCTGGCGGACCACGGGTGACATCCAGGCCAACTACAACAGCATGCTGTCCATCTTCCGCAGCAATGCCGGCCTGGCGCGGTACGCGGGACCAGGCGCCTGGAACGACCCCGACATGCTGGAGGTCGGCAACGGCATGTCGGCCACCGAGGACCGCGCGCACTTCAGCCTCTGGGCAGAGATGGCCGCACCGCTGATCGCGGGTACGAACATTCCCGCCGCGAGCGCGAACACGCTGAGCATCCTGACCAACTCCAGGGTGATCGCGGTGGACCAGGATCCGCTCGGCAAGCAGGGCACCATGGTGTCCTCGTCGGGCGGACGGGACGTGCTGGCAAAACCGTTGGCCAACGGTGACGTGTCGGTGGTGCTGTTCAACGAGACCAACTCCACCACCACCATTTCCACCACTGCCGGCGCGATCGGCAAGACAGGTGCCAGTAGCTACACCCTGACCGATCTGTGGACCGGCACCACTTCGAGCACGTCCGGGTCGATCAGTGCGTCGGTGCCCGCTCACGGTGTCGTGATGTACCGGGTGGCGGGCGGTACCGGCGGTGGGGGAGGCCCGGTCACCGGCGCGGTGAACGCGGTGGGCGCCGGAAAGTGCCTGAGCGCACCGAACACCACGGCCGGCACGCAGCTGCAGATCAGCACTTGCGGCAACCAGCCGGGCCAGACATGGACGCGCACTGACGGCAGCCAGCTCTCTGTCTACAGTGGAAGTTCCACCCTGTGTCTGGACGCCTACAACAACCAGACGACTCCCGGCACGAAAGTCGTGACCTGGTCCTGCAACAGCCAGGCCAACCAGCAATGGCTGTTCAACGCGGACGGGACGGTCACCGGAGTCCAGTCCGGACTGTGCCTGGACGTCACCGGGGCCTCCACCGCGAACGGCGCTCTCGTGGAACTGTGGACGTGCAACGGCGGCAGCAACCAGCAATGGCGGCTGACACCCGGCTGAGCGCTGCGCCCGTTACGGGTGGACCCAGCCGCGGTAGGCATCCATGTCCACGTTGCTGCCGCACACGATGGTGACCACGTGCCGTCCGGCGAAGCGGTCGCGGTCTTCGAGGATCGCCGCGATGCCGAGCGCGGCCGACGGTTCGACGACGAGACCGGCCTGGTCGAGGAGCATGCGCATACCGGCGGTGATCGACGCCTCCTCGACCAGGACGGCGTCGTCGGCGACCAGGAGGAGGTCGTCCAGGACCGCGGGGATGGGCCGCCGTCCGGCGACGCCATCGGCGATGGTGTTCGTCGGACCGGTGGTGATGACGCGGCGTTCGCGCCAGGAAAGCGTCATCGCCGGCGCACCCAGCGGCTGGACGCAGATCACCTCGATGCCGGGCGCCAATGCCTTGAGCACGTGGCCCACACCGGTGGCCATCGCCCCACCGCCGAGAGCGATGAGGACGGCGTCCACCGAAGGCGCGGCATCCACCAGTTCCCAGCCGATGGTCGCCGCGCCCTCGCAGGTCTCGATGTCCAGGCTGTCCTCCACCAGCCGGATGCCGCGGGACCGGGCGATCTCCGCCGCCCGGTCGCGGGCCAGTTCATGGTCGCCGTCCACAAGCTCCAGCGTCGCACCCAAGGCACGGATGCGATCGAGCTTGGCCACCGTCGCATGGCGCGACGCCACAACGGTGACGTCCAGTCCCCGGCCGCGGCCGGACCAGGCGAGGGCTTGGCCCAGGTTGCCCGCGCTGGCGCACACCACACCTCGCTCGCCGTTGTCAGCGAGCAGGCTCGCGACCAGTTCGGTGCCGCGGCCTTTGAAGCTGCGCACCGGGTTCGCGGTCTCGAGTTTGATGCTCACTGCGCACCCGAGGCCGGGCTTCAGCGCCTCGCAGCGGTACAGCGGGGTGTCGAGGACGACCGGGTCGATCACCTGGCGAGCCGCCTGGATCCGCGCCATGTCCAGTCGTGTTTCCCCCATGGCGCAGGAGCGTAGCCGAGACCGGGCCGGCTACGGGCGCGGCGTGCAGACCAGCTTGTCCATCGGCTGGGAGATGCCGTTGACCACCGCGCCCCAGGTTGTGCTCGCGCCCTGGGCAAGCGTTCCGTTGTAGGACTGGTTGGCCGCGGTGACATTCTGGCCGGACTGAGTGACCACTGCGTTCCACGAGTTGCTGACCTGCTGGCCGCCGGTGAAGGAGAACGAGTTCGTCCAGCCGGTGATCGCGCCGGTGCCGGTGTTGGTGACCGTGACCGACATCTGGTAGCCGCCGTTCCAGGTGCTGGTGACCGTGGGCGTGGCGGTACACGCGCTCACCGGTGGTGGCGGTGGAGTGGTCGGCCCGCCGTCGCTGGTGGTGTACGTGATGCTGGTGTACGCCGGGGAGCAGCTGTTGGAACACTGGCTGGGCAAGGAGAAGCTGTACACGCGGCCGTTGTTGAGCGGCGCGTCGGCCGCGTCCCGGACCCGGATCTGGTACGAGGTCCCGGCGGTGGTGGTGGGTCCGATGATGAACGCCTGCCCCATGTCGCTGTCGGGCGCGGCCTGCAGCCAGGTTCCGTCCGCGCCGAAGTACTCCACACCGTGGATGCCGTTGGGCAGGTGGGAGACGGCGATGGCGGTCCAGTACCGCTGGGCGCCCTGCAGGAAGCCGAGGCGGATGTCGCCGGTGTAGTTCGGGCTGGGCACGTACGACCATGAGATGTGCCGGTTGTTCCAGTGCGCCGGGTTCATGTCGCCGACGGGGGCACCGTTCTTGACGAACCTGTTGAGCGACGCGGTGGACAGGTCCAGGTGGTTGGGATCGTCCCGGCACCAGGCGTTGGCGTCCCCGCAGCTGTCCGCGACGACCATGGTCAGCGTGGCGCCATTGTACTTGTCGCTCACCCAGGACCCGTTGCGGCAGAACGGTTGCCCGGGCGCGCCGTCATTGGTGCCGGTGCAGATGTCGCCGATGGTCACCTGGACGAAGCGGCCGCAGTTGCGGCCGTTGTCCCACAGGCCGATCTTCCCGGCCTGGGAGGGCGGTATCGGCCTGGGGTAGAACGAGTAGTCGCCCGGTGTGTTGTAGACGTTGAGCGCCACGAAGTCCGGCGCGTCCAGAACCTCTTGGGGCAGGCCGCAACCGCCATAGGGTGCGCCGAGGGCGTCGAAGTGCGTGGCGTTGCCCGTCAGCGAGGCCGCCACCGAAGGCTGGGACAGTACGACACCGCCAGCGATAGTTGCCAGGGCGATGGCCACGACACGCAGCCTGGCGTGGGCCGAGCGCGCACGCCACATCCGTCGCGTCATCCGAGACCTCCTCGTCGAGGGTGCAGGGACAGTCTGGGAGCGCTCCCAGACTGGACTCTACTGAGGTGGCTGCCGGAAGGCACTCCGCCGGTTGGTGCAACGGGAACGGCGCTGAGCCCGCCTGCGTGCCGGTCAGGGCCCCGCACCACCGCGAGCCGCCTGCCGCCCCGGGGCGGCAGGCGGCTCACCACGCCGGGTATCGGCCTAACCCAGC
>CBIMJO010001101.1:0-4134 GCA_966244135.1 uncultured Actinocrispum sp.
CACGGCGACCATCCCTTCACGGCGACCATCCCTCCGCGACCGCCGTCCCTGGCTGCCGTCCCCTCGATGCAGCCATCTCTCCGCGCGGCCATCTCCCCGCGGCAGCCATCCCTTCACAGAGGCCGTCCCCTCGATGCAGCCATGTCTCTCCGCAACGGCTATCTCTTCGCAGAACCCACCTCCTCGCAGCGGCCGCCCATCTCCTCGCAGCCACCATCCCCCCTCACGGCAGCCACCCCCTCGCGACGACCACCTCCGCGGCATCCGTCCCTTCACGGCCGCCATCTCCCCGCGGCGGCCGTCTCCTCGGTCGGGCGCGTCCGGGTGGTGGGTGCGAGGGATTCAGGCCGCGGCGGATTTCTCGGCCAGGGCGGCGAGGGTTTTCAGGCGGTCTTCGGCGACTATTCTCTGCGTGGTTATCCGGTCCGGATAGCAGCGCATGAACATATTCGTGAAATGGGTTCCGTAGTGAATCTTGTCGTCGCCGTCGGTCAGCGGGCGGATTGTGGTGTTGAAGTTGGGTTCGTGGAAGTAGGCCATTGTGTAGCGTTCGCGGTCGGCGAGGCGGACTTTGTGTGGCGTCGATAACAGCTGGTCGGCGGTGAGGAACTGCAGGATGTCGCCCGGGAACACGGTCAGGACGTTGGCGACCGGCTCGACGAAGGTCCACGGTTCGTCGTCCTCGTACATTCCCGCCGTGCTTTCCGTGTCGAGCCAGTTGCGGTTTCGGTGTTCACCTGCGACCGGCGGCCGCACGAACAGTCCGCCGACGTCGTCCTGCGCCGCGATCACCAGCATTCCGTAATCCGTGTGTGCGCCGATTCCCCGTGAACCCCGTTCCGATGCGGCCGGGAAACGCAGTACGCGCATGTGGTGCCAGCCGTCGTCCGCCAGGTTCGTGAGGGTATCGGCGGGCAGGTCCAGGCCGAGGGCGATCAGGCGCAGCACCCGGTCGCCGATGCCGCCGAGTTCGGTCATGTAGCTCTGCATCGCCCGCCGGTACTCCGCGCTCGGCCACGGCACCGGCCCGTGACAGGGCCACTTCGCGCGCACCCGGCTCTCCGACAGCGGAATGTCCTGGCAGACCGTGAAGATCTCGGACAAATCCGCTTCACCGGCGGTGACCTCCTCGCCGGACGCGATGTATCCGGCATAGGTCAGGTCGCTTACGCATTTGGTCTTGAAGGACGCGGGCTCGGCGAAGAAACGTCTGCTCGCGTCGAACGTGTCCTGGAGCTTTTGCACCTGGTGACGGGTAAGACCGATCTGGCAGATCCCGTCCGCCTGCCAGGCGGAGATCATTTCCCGGCCGAGCGCCGAGTGACTCCCATCGACAGATTCCGGTAGGCCGAACGTACGAATGCCGCTCATTGTCCCTCCAGCTATCCGACTATAAAGGGACACGGTGGTTCAGCCCAACAGGTTCACTCAATCCGGCCAGACGGGTTCACGTTTTTCAAGGAAAGCCGCCATCCCCTCGCGCGCTCCCGGCAGCTGGGACGCCGACGCCATGACCTCGAGCGCGATCGCGTACGCGTCCGCCTCCGGCCGGTCCAGCTGCGCGTAGATCGTCTGCTTGCCCAAGGCCTTGCTCGCCCGGCTGCCCCGCGTCGCCCGCGCGAGCAACCCGTCCACCGCCGAGTCGAGGTCCTCGTCCGGCACGACCTGGTTCACCAGCCCCCACTCCAGAGCCACCGGGGCCGGCACCACATCACCGGTCAACACCATCTCCATCAACCGTTTCCGCCCGATCGCGCGCGCCACCGGGACCGCGGGCGTGTGACAGAACCACCCGCCCTTCCCGCCAGGCAAAGCAAACCCGGCCGACGAAGCCGCGATCGCGAGATCACAGGAAGCCACCAGCTGACACCCCGCGGCCGTGGCCAGCCCGTGCACCCGCGCGACAACAACCTGGGGAACGGACTCGATCGTCCGCATCAACTCCGTGCACAACCGCAGCAACGAACGCACACCCACGAGATCCCGCGAGGCCACATCGGCGAAGTCGTGCCCCGCGGAGAACACCGGCCCGGCCCCGCCCAGCACGATCCCGGTCGCATCGGTCTCCCCGGCCACGCGGAACGCCGCGAGCAGCTCCGTCAGGTGCGGGGCGGACAACGAGTTCCGCCGCTGGGCCCGGTTCATCGTGATCCGGACGGTCTCACCTTCGGTCTTGACCAGGATGTGCGAGTAGTCGGCCATACCCCGACGCTAGCCGCTAGCCCGTGACAGCGCTCGCCCTGCGCGCGAGACCGGCCAGGATCGCCAGCCGGTCCTCGGCCATGATCCGGCGGCTGGTCGGTTTGTGCGGGTAGTTCTGCATGAACATGCTGGTGAACTGGGTTCCGTAGTGCACGAACTGCGGCTCGGCCGGTTCGGCGAACGGCCGGATGCCGGTGTCGAAGTTGGGTTCGTGGAAGTAGACCATCGCGTGCCTGCTGGCCTGGTACAACGCCGGCCGCAGCATGCCGTTGGTGAGGAACTGCATGATCTCGCCGGGCGACACGGTCAGCACGCGGGTGTCGTCAGCGTGCGCGGTGATCACGAGCATGCCGTAGTCGGCGCGCGGCTGGGTGGCGCCGACCGGGAAGTTGCGGACCTGCATGTGGTGCCAGCCGTCTTCGGTGAGCCAGTCGACGTCCGGCAGACCGATGGCCATGCCAGTGAGCTTCAACACGGTCTCGCCGATGGATCCCAGGAGCGTCAGGTACGAGCGCATCGCCCGGCGGTACACCATGTCCGGCCATGGCACCGGCCCGTGGCAGGCCCACTGCGCCCGCACCCGCTCGTCCTCCAGCGGGATGTCCGGGCAGACCAGGAAGATCTCGCCGGCGCCGGACGGCAGGTACCCGGAGTAGCTCAGGTCGCTGACGCATCTGGCCTTCAGCGCCGCCGGCATCCTGGAGAAGGATCTGCTCACCTCGAAGGCATCGTCGAGCCTTCGCCGCTGCCAACGGTCCAGCACGATCTGGAACGCGCCGTCCGCGCGCCAGGCGTCGATCAACGCACGAGCGCCCTTGATATCCGTCCCATTGACGGTATCCGGTAGTCCGAACGTACGAAGACCGGCCATAGACGATCCCTTCTCTCGCAAGGCAACGCGACAGAAACACGGACTACTCGCAAGTTCGGTTCATGGCGGTGCAGCCTGGCGGGGTGGATCGGCGTCATAGACGCGTGCTGAGACGAAAACGAGTAACAACGCTCGTCCTCCTAGCGGCGCTAGGACTCCTGCCAATGCCCGCACATGCTGCGCCACAGCAAGAACGCGCAGCTCAGGGGGCCACAGTCACGCTGGTCACCGGTGATCGCGTCACGCTCCTAGCGGGTTCCGGGGTGAAGATCGACCCGGCTCCCGGCCGTGAACAGGTCCTTTTCCACCGCCGGGACACCAAGGGCCGCACCACCGTCATCCCGGACGACGCCCTGCCCGGCCTGGCCGCCCACCAGCTCGATCCGAGGCTGTTCGACGTCACTGACCTGCTCGCCGAGGGTTTTCGCGACGATCTGCCGGTGCTCGTCGCCAAGCCGGCCCGGGCTCTGAAGAGCGGCAGAACCTTGCCAAGGCTCGGCCTGACCGCGGCCAAGTTGTCCACTAAGGACCGGATCTGGCCGCTGGGCGAAAAAGTCTGGCTGGATGGCAAGGTGCGCGCGACCCTCGACCAGAGCGTGCCGATGATCGGAGCACCGGAGGCGTGGCAGGCCGGGTTCCGGGGCACTGGGGTGACGGTCGCCGTCCTGGACACCGGCTACGACCCGACCCACCCTGACCTGCACGTGACCGACGCCAAGGGGTTCACCGACGCGGGCCCGGCGGACGTCGTCGACCACGTCGGCCACGGCACACACGTGGCATCCACGATCGCGGGCCGCGGCGCCAAGTACACCGGGGTCGCACCCGACGCGACCCTCATCGTCGGAAAGGTGCTGGACGACTTCGGCTCCGGCACGATCTCGTCGATCCTGGCCGGGATGGAATGGGCCGCCGACTCGGGCGCCCGCGTGGTGAACATGAGCCTGGGCACCGACTCCCCGTCGGATGGCACGGACATCCTCGACCAGGCGGTCAACGACCTCACCGCGAGAACCGGGACATTGTTCGTGATCGCCGCCGGCAACGGATATTTCGACCAC
>CBIMJO010001102.1:0-4131 GCA_966244135.1 uncultured Actinocrispum sp.
TCGGCCTCCATCGTGCGCAGCCGCGTGGCCAGCATGGTGTCGCTCACGCCCGGGATCGCCGCCTTGATCTCGGCGTACCGGTGGTGGCCGGTGAAGATCGCGCGCAGGATCGCGCCGCTCCACCGGGTGCCGACCATCTCGATCGCGGCGTGGAACCGGCTGCAGACCTTGCGGACATCAGACTCGGACATGGCAGCACAATGCTAGCTGGCCTGACGCAGCGGGCGGAGCGCGTCGCTCACCCTGCGTAGCTCGTCGAGCATGTCCTTGGCGGCCGAGCGCATGATGTCGTTCGCGGCCAGCTCGTCGTCCTCGTTGATCATGCTGTGCACGAACGGGATGGACACGGCCTCGAACAACGGCACCATCTTCAGCGTGGTCAGCACCTGCTTGATCATCTGCGCGGCCCGGGTGCCGGCCGCGACGCCGCCGTAGCTGACCAGGCCGACCGGCTTGTAGGCCCACTCGTGGTTGAGGTAGTCGATGGCGTTCTTCAGCGGCGCGGTGAACCCGTAGTTGTACTCGGGCATCACGAAGATGTAGGCGTCCGCCGAGTCGATCTTCGCGCTCCAGTCCTTGGTGTGCTGGTGCGTGTAGTTGCGCAGCCGCGGGTGGTGCGGCTCGTTCATCATCGGCAGGTTCTCCTCGGCCAGGTCGACGACCTGCACCTCCTCGAAGCCGCCGTGCTCCCGCGCCAGCCCGGTGATCCAGTCGGCCACCTTCGGCCCGATCCTGGTCGGCCGCGTGCTCGCGATGATGATCTGCACCTTCGCCATGTCCGCTCCCTAAGAAAAACTGAGTGACTAAGAAAAACTTAGCAACAGAGGGTGGGGGGATGGCAAGTTGATGTCACCGGCGTCACACAGCGTGCAGCGGGCAGGACGCTCCGTCCAGCCGGGACGCGGTGACGAACCCGAAAGTGTGGTTCAGCTGGGTTGTTGTCTCGAGCAGGCCGATCGCGTTCGAGGTGGCGACCAGCGTGCCCGGCGGGGGAGGAGGCGGCGCGACCTTGGTGTCGGTCCGGGCTGCGGTGGGGAAACCGACGCTGGGCCCGGCGCGGGTGGTCGAGGTGTGCTCGGCAGGACCTTGCCAGTACTCGTGGGGGCCAGTGCGCCGTCCATTGTGGACGTCGCCTGGACCGGTGCGGACACGTCACCCTCGCCGCCGCGGTTGGTGGCGGACACCTTGAACTCGTAGGTGTGCTTGTCCAGCAAGGAGTCCACGGCGATGGTGGTCTGGCCCGGCACGGGCAGTGGCCACTTCTTGAACTCGCTCGCCGGGTTGTCGGTGATGTCCCGCTGGTACACCCAGTACCAGACGCCCGGGCCGGGCGCGTCCCAGGACAGGTCGATCTTGCCGTCCGGCCGTGGCGTGGCCCGGAAGTTCGTTGGTACACCGGGTTTCGCGTACCGGGCGGTCGCGCGCACGGCGGCCGAGGGGTCGCTCGCCTGACCGGACCGGTTGGCGGTGACCACATATTCGTAGACGTGGTCCTGATCCAGCTCGGCGTCGGTGACCGTCGTGTTCGCCGAGTCCGGGAAGTTGATCGGCAGGCCGGCGGACGGCCCGTTCGTGACGTCCGACCGGAACACCTGGTACAACAGCAAACCCGGGCTGGGACTGCGATCCCAGGCCAGCGTGATCCCGCCGGAGTCGGTGGGCGTGGCGCGGACGTTGGCCGGCGGTTGAAGCGGTGCGACGGTCACGGAGACGTTCGCGGTGCCGGACGGCTGGCCCTCGCCGATCTCGTTCTGGGCGGTGACCCGGAACTCGTAGGTGTGACCGGCCTGCATGAACGGAATGGTCGCGGTCGTCCCGGTGTGCGCCTCCGGGTGGCGGGCGAAGAACTCCTGTCCCGCGGTGACATCCCGTTGGTACACGCGGTATTGCACGTCCTGGCCGGGCACTGGCTGCCACGACACCGTGGCACCGCCGTCGTGGGTGTCCACAACGGACACTCCAGTGGGCTTTCCGGGCAGCAGAGCGGGATCCGGTACCGGCGGCGGCCAGGTGACGTCGACGAACCGCGGCCGGTAGATCCGCACGTCCTTCGTGTTGTCGACCGGGTTGAGGCTGTTGACGTTGTAGGACACCACGAGTTTGCCCGGCTGGGACAGCTGTGGATGGACGGCCATGTCGTAGACGAAGATCGGCCGGTTGCCCGCACCCGCCTCCGGCGCCTGGTAGAGCGGGCGCGGGTCACCGAACGGGCCCGTCGGCGCGGAAGCCGTGTACGCCACCAGGGTCGGGTTGAACGTGAGGTTGCCCTCGATGGTCATCAGCACGTACTCGTTGCCTGTCTTGGTGACCGAGAACGCCTGGCCCACGCCGGTGAGCATGCGCGCCGAGTCCGCCTCCCGCGCCGACCAGCCCGATCCGGTCCAGAACTGCCAGGCGCCGTCGAGGGTGGCCGCTCGCGCGAGGTGGACGCGTTTCGGCTCGTTGCCCTGCGACTCGGAGCCGTAGATGTAGGTGTACCCGCCTTCGGTCACCATGTCCTGGCCCCACGCGATCTTGTCGCCGAGTGGCAGGGTCCGCACGCTCGTCAGGATCAGCGACGGCAGGCTGAACGTGGCCAGCGCGGTGCCCTTCAGCCGGATGTCCAGGCCGCCTCCGCCGGTCGACTCGATCTGCATGTACAGCACGCGAAGCGTGTTGCCCTCGACGATCCCGTCGGCCACCCAGTACGTCAGCGGCGAGCCCGCGACCTGCACCAGCGGTAATGGTGCGGCCGCGGTGCCGCCGTGCAGCGTCGGTCCCAGCTGGCCGTTCAGCTCGACGACCAGCGTGTTGCGCGGCATCGGCGTGTTCGCCGGGCGGCTGCCGTCGGCGTTCACCGTGCCCAGGAACGTGTCCGAGAACAGCCACGCGGTCCGGCCGTCCGGCAACGGCACCGACACGGTCCGGTCCCCGCCGGTCCAATGTCCGCCCTGGTCGCCGTACGAGTTCCACTTGGCGTTGAGCGCGGTGTCGGGCACCGCGACCGGTGGCATGGGTGCCGCGGCCACCGACACCGTGGCCGGGCTCAACCCGGCCAGCAGCGTCAGAACCAACAGCAGGGCATAACCACGTCGCATCCTGGCTCCCAGTCGCCACGGCCGGCGCCGATCATGCTACTTGCTGGGAAACCCTGTCCTGGAACGAATGCGTTTCGGGCCTAGCCGGTGATGACGAGGGACAGCCGCGGGATGCCGTTGAGGACCAGGCTGATCGACCGCGCGGCGTCCTCGCCGGGGTCGGCCAGGCGCAGGTCCGGGAACCGGCCGAACAGGTCGCGGAACGCGATCCGGCCCTCGAGGCGGGCCAGCGGGGCGCCCAGGCAGTGGTGCAGCCCGTGACCGAACCCGACGTGTGACTTGTCCTCGCGGGTGATGTCGAACGTGTCCGGGTCGGCGAACCGGGTCGTGTCGCGGTTGGCGGCCCAGACCGCGGGCAGCACGACCTCGCCGGCCGGGATCGTCGTCTGTCCAATGTGGACCGGGCCGATGGTGTGCGCGGGCAGCGTGGTCATCACCGGCGGGTCGAAGCGCAGCACCTCCTCGACGGCCGCGGGGATGAGCGTGGCGTCGGCGCGCATCTTGGCCAGCTGGTCCGGGTGGGTCAGCAACGTGTACGTGCCGTTGGTGATCAGGTTGACCGTGGTCTCGTGCCCGGCCACCAGCAGCACGAACACCATCGACGTGAGCTCGTCGTCGGTCAGCCGGTCGCCCTCGTCGCGGACCGCGATCATCGCCGACAGCAGGTCGTCCGCGGGGTTCGCGCGTTTGTCCTCGACCAGCGACCGGATGTAGTGCACCATCTCCCACGCGCCCGCGATGTACTCCTCGGGCGTGTGCAGCGGCCCGCTCAGCGTGAGTGCCGTCAGCCGGCGGAACTCGTCACGCTGCAGCTGCGGAACGCCGATCAGCTCGGAGATCACCGTGATCGGCAACGGGTAGCCGTACTCGGCGACCAGGTCGACCGGCGAGCCGTCCTTGCCCAGCTCGGCGACGTGGTCCAGCAGCCCGGCGCTGATCTCGGCGATCCGCGGTTCGAGCTCCTCCACCCGGCGCCGGGTGAACGCCGCCGAGACCAGCTTGCGCAGCCGGGTGTGCTCGGGCGGGTTGAGCGCGAGCATGTGCGAGTTCATCG
>CBIMJO010001103.1:0-4129 GCA_966244135.1 uncultured Actinocrispum sp.
TGGCTGTACCTGTTCGGCGGCATCATCGTGCTGTCCGGCTTCCTGACCCCGGGTGGCGCCGCCGACTTCGGCTGGTTCGCCTACACCCCGCTGTCGGACAAGATCCACTCCCCGGGCGTGGGCGCCGACCTGTGGATCACGGGCCTGATCGTCTCCGGTCTCGGCACCATCCTGGGCGCGGTCAACATGATCACCACGGTGATCTGCCTGCGCGGCCCGGGCATGACGATGTTCCGGATGCCGATCTTCACCTGGAACATCCTGATCACCGCGATCCTCGTGCTGATCGCCTTCCCGATTCTGACCGCGGCCCTCTTCGGCCTCCTAGCGGATAGGCACATAGGCGCGCACGTCTTCGATCCCGCATCAGGCGGGGTGATCCTCTGGCAACACCTGTTCTGGTTCTTCGGCCATCCAGAGGTCTATATCGTCGCGCTGCCGTTCTTCGGGATCATCTCCGAGATCATCCCGGTGTTCAGCCGCAAGCCGCTGTTCGGCTACAAGCCGCTGGTCTACGCGACCCTGTCGATCGCCGCCCTGTCGGTGGCCGTCTGGGCGCACCACATGTACGCGACCGGCGCCGTGCTGCTGCCGTTCTTCTCGTTCATGACCTTCCTGATCGCGGTGCCCACCGGCGTGAAGTTCTTCAACTGGATCCTGACCATGTGGAAGGGCCAGCTGACCTTCGAGACGCCGATGATGTTCTCGATCGGCTTCCTGGTCACGTTCCTGTTCGGCGGCCTGACCGGCATTCTGCTGGCCGCGCCGGCCATCGACTTCCACGTGTCGGACACCTACTTCGTGGTGGCGCACTTCCACTACGTGCTCTACGGCACGATCGTGTTCGCCACCTTCGCCGGCATCTACTTCTGGTTCCCGAAGATCACCGGCCGGTTCATGGACGAACCGTTGGGCAAGCTGCACTTCTGGACCACGTTCATCGGCTTCCACGGCACGTTCCTGGTCCAGCACTGGCTGGGCAACGAGGGCATGCCGCGCCGGTACGCGGACTACCTGGCCAGCGACGGGTTCACCACGCTGAACACGATCTCCACGATCGGCGCGTACATCCTCGGCGCGTCCACGCTGCCGTTCATCTGGAACGTGTTCAAGAGCTACCGCTACGGCCAGATCGCCGACGCGGACGACCCGTGGGGCTACGGCAACTCGCTCGAGTGGGCGACCACGTCCCCGCCGCCGCGGCACAACTTCAAGGAGCTGCCGCGGATCCGCTCCGAGCGCCCGGCCTTCGAGCTGCACTACCCGCACATGGTGCAGCGGTTCCGCGACGAGGCGTTCGCCGGCCACGGCCACAGCAGCGTCTCGGTCATCGAGAAGCCCGAGGTGAAAGAGACCGTGAAAGAGATCACCGACGAGGGCGACAAGTAACCGGCTAGTTTCATAGGCGTCGATCTGCCGCCGGTCCCACGATGGTGTGGGATCGGCGGTATACGCATGTCCAGACCGAGGAGGGGACCCCCTTGCCCGGCCCGACCAGCACGCCAGTCCTCATCACCGTCAGCGGCCCGGACAAGCCGGGCGTGTCGTCCGTGCTGTTCGCAGTGCTCACCCGGCACGGCGTCGACGTGCTCGACGTCGAACAGGTGGTCATCCGCGGCCAGCTCGTCCTGGGGGTGCTCGTCGGCACCGACAAGGACGCGGAAGGCCTGCAGGAGTCCGTCGAACAGGCCATGGCCAGCGTCTCGATGCAGGTCGAGGTCGAGGTCGGCGCCGATCCGCTGACCCCCGCCCGCGTCGGCTCGACCCACGCGGTCGTCGTGCTGGGGCGTCCGGTCAGCGCGAAGTCGTTCACCGAGGTCGCCCGCCGGATGGCCGCCCTGGGCGTGAACATCGACGCCATCCGCCGGGTCGCCGACTACCCGGTGACCGGCCTGGAGCTGCACGTTTCGGTGCCGGATGACACCCCCGAGGCCGACAGCGCGCTGCGCAACGCCCTGGTCGAGGTGGCTTCGCGGGTGGGCTTGGACGTCGCCGTCGAGCGGGAGGGGCTGACCCGGCGGTCCAAGCGGCTGATCGTGTTCGACGTGGACTCGACCCTGATCCAGGGCGAGGTGATCGAGATGCTCGCGGCCAAGGCGGGGCACGAGGACAAGGTCCGCGATATCACCGAGGCCGCGATGGCCGGGTCGATCGACTTCACCGAGTCGCTGCACCGCCGGGTGGCGTTGCTGGAGGGGCTGCCCGCCTCGGTGATCGACGAGGTCGCCGCCGACCTCGAGCTGACCCCCGGCGCACGGACCACGATCCGGACGCTGAAGCGGATGGGTTTCCGGTGCGGTGTCGTGTCCGGCGGGTTCACGCAGGTCATCCAGGGCCTGGTGGACGAGCTGGGGCTGGACTTCTGCGCGGCCAACGTGCTGGAGATCGTCGACGGCAGGCTCACCGGGCGGGTCACCGGCGAGGTCGTCGACCGCGCGGGCAAGGCCGCCGCGCTGCGCCGGTTCGCCGCCTCGTACGAGGTGTCCCCGGCGCAGACCGTCGCCGTCGGTGATGGCGCAAACGACATCGACATGCTCTCCGCCGCCGGACTGGGCGTCGCCTTCAACGCCAAACCCGCCCTCCGGGAGGTCGCCGACACCGCGTTGTCGCACCCGTACCTGGACGTGGTGTTGTTCGTGCTCGGTGTGACCCGCGCCGAGGTCGAGGCTGCGGACGCGGCCGACGGCATGGATGCTGCCCGGATATGAGCATCCTCGCGCCGCTCGCCGCCCGGTACGCCTCCTGGCTGGCCCTGCCCGCGGAACTGACCAACCAGGTCGAGACCGACCCGGCGCTGGTCCGGGCGATGCCGGTGATCCTGCGGATCGAACGTGACCCGGTGCCGGGGCGGACGGCGTTGCTGGAGGCCGCCGCATCGGCCGCGCTGGCCGTGTGCCTGGACCCCCGCGCCACCGACCCGGACGGTGAATGGCACTCCGCGGTGACCGCCTGGGTCAACGGCCACATCCGCAAGGTCTCCCGCCGAGCCCGAGGCGCCCACTGGGAAGCCGCCCAAACCTTCCCCGGCGTGACGGTGACCATCAACGACACAGCAACCCTCGGCGACGCCCCCACCGACGCCCCCAGCGGTGCCTCGGCTATCGAGGGCACGCCCGCCCAGGCCCTCAGCGACGCCTCCGCCTCCGGCGGTGCATCGGCCCAGTCGCTCAGCAGCGCCTCAACCCTTGGCGGCGTCTCCGTGCGGGCACTCGTCCCGGGGCTGGTCACCGAGACCCCGAAGGAGATCAGCCGCCTGCAGATCTCCGGCAGCGACCTCCCGCACGACGACCCGGGCCCGGCCCCCGACGGCACCCCAGTCCTCTGGCTCAACCCCACCGTCGAACTCACCGCAGGCAAAGCCGCAGCCCAAGTAGGCCACGCGAGCATGCTCCTGGCCGCCCTCCTGGACGACACCACCCTGAAGTCCTGGGCCGAAACCACCTACCGCTGCGCAGTCCGCACCCCCACCCCCGCGCAATGGCAAGCCCTCCACCCCGGCACCGACCCCGCCAAAGCCTGGGACGACCGCCGCGTGATCGCCGTCCGAGACGCAGGTTTCACCGAAATCGCCCCCGGCACAGTCACCGTGCTGGCTCAGTGGCGGTCCTGACCTCAGACCAGTGGGGTGCAGTAGACGCTGCCTACTACTAGTTCGCCGGTGAGGGGGCCTTGGCCGGTGGGGGCGAAGATCACGTGCATCAGGTTGAGGGTGATGCTGCCGTCCGAGGGGCTGGGGACGAGGATCTCGTTGAGGATGATCTTGGCCAGGGGCGGTTCGCCCTTGTGGTTGCCGGGGACGACGACGGTGTAGTTCGGTGGGAGGTCCTGCGGGGCGTCCATGCCCACCAGGCCCGAGAACTGCATGCGGGCCACCGCTCCGCTCACGGTCGTGGCGCACGTCGCCAGGAAGTTGCTGATCCGGATTCTGGGCCCGCCGAACTCCGGCAACGCGTTCAGCTCGAACTTCTGCCCGGTGGCCTCCACCGTGATCCGGCCGTTGGATGGGTCCGCGGTGCACTTGGTGTTGCCGTCGCCGTACTCCGCCACGCCCTTGAGGCGGATGCGTTTGCTGGCGTTCTGGATGTTGCCGCCGTTGGCGGTGATCAGACCCACCGCGTCGGGGTCGTCA
>CBIMJO010001104.1:0-4127 GCA_966244135.1 uncultured Actinocrispum sp.
GAACGCCGCTCTGACCTGCCCGAAGGGGACGCCCGTTAGGCCGAATGCCTCAGTGTCGGCTAGAGTGATCGCCAACGTGGGGCTGGGGGCCTCGGCGCGGGGGTGCGCCATCCGGAAACGGGACAGACGTGTCGGGTCGCTGGCGTGCGCGCAGGAAATGGGTACCCATCGGATCGATCGCCGTGGCGGGCGCGCTGGTCGCCGGGATCGTGCTCGCCGGGCGCGGCGAACCGGTCCACGACGTGCGGCTGATGTCCGGGGCGGCGTGGCTGCCGTCGTCCAAAGTGGGCCAGGTGACGCTGCTGGACGGCAATACCGCCGAGGTCGCCGCGCAGGTCCAGGTGGCCTCCGCGGGGACCAGTCTCGACGTGGCGCAGCAGGGGTCGACGGCGTACGCGATCGACCAGTCCGCGGGCACGGTCCGGCGGGTCGACGGGGCCACGTTCGACACCGGCTCGCCAACGGAACCCATCCCGGACACCAAATCCGGGCTCACTGTCATCCCCGGCCCGGGCGTTTTGTACGTGCTGGACGGTAAACGCGGGGTGCTGGCGACCACCGACCCCAAGAACCTGACCCGGCGCGGCGACCTGATGACGCTCGCCAGCGAGATGTCCGCCAGATCGGCCACTGTGGACGAATCGGGTCGTTTGTGGACGGTCGACGCGAAGACCGGCGACCTCTCGCACGTCACCGACGGCCGGCCGATCCGGCGGCCCGGTGTCGCCCAGCCGGGGCAAAGCGTCGTGGTCATCTCGGACGGCACTCCGGTGGTCGCGGACCTCGCCGGGCGCAAGCTGATCCCGGTCGACCCGCTCACCGCGCGCCCCGGCACCCCGATCACGCTGGACCTGCGTTCGTCCGACACCGTGCAGGTCTCCGGGTCGCCGCACTCGGATCGGCTGTATCTGATGGTGAGCCGGGGTGTGCTCACCATTTGTGCTTTGGCCGCGGGCAAATGCGACACCGCGATCCCGTTGACCTCCGGTAACGAATACGGACCCGCGGTCGAGGCGGCCGGGCGCGTGTTCGTGCCGGACTACACCACCGGCGAGGTGCTGATCATCGACCCGGTCGCGGCCCGGGTGCTCGCCAAGTCGGCGGTGCTGACGCCGTCGACGCGGTTCCAGCTGCTCGCGCGCGACAGCGTGGTGTTCTACAACGACACGCAGTCCGAGCGGGCCGGGGTCGTGCACCTGGACGGCAGCGTGCTCAAGGCCGACAAGTACAACCCGAAGGACCCGCAGAGCGGCCTCAGCGGGTCGCAGCACAGCTCCTCGCAGACGCCCTCCGCCGTGCCGTCCGGCGTCCCGGCGCAGGACACAGCGCCGAACCAGCCCGGTAACCAGCCGACCGACGTGCCCGTGGTGAACACCTCCCGGCCGACACCACCGCCCGGCCGCCCCAGTCCCCCGCCGCCTCCGCCGCCGCCGAACCCCGGCCAGCCGAGCCCGCCCCAGCCGCCACCGCCGCCGGAGAAACCGGACCTGGAGATCACCGTCTCCAAGGCGACCCCGGTCGAGAACGAACCCGTGACGTTGACCGTGCACGACAAGAAGGGCGGCACGATCGAGAACGTCAAGTGGTCGTTCGGCGACGGCGGCGAGGCCACCGCGATAACCACCACGCACCAGTGGGCCAAGGCCCAGGCGACGCCGTACCTGGTGTCGGTGAACGTGAAGATGCGCGACAATCCTGACACGTTCCCGTCCTCGGTGAACATCACCGTGTCCGAGGAGCCGAAGGTCCGGCTGACAGTGGAGATCACGGCCGCCGGAGGTTCGGTCGCCGGTGGCGGGCTGACCTGTCCAGGGCCTTGTTTCGTTGACGTCAAACCGAATACTCAGGTGGAGCTGAAGGCCACGCCGGACGGCGGCCACCTGCTGGGCAACTGGGGCATCGCGTGCAGCGGCACCGGTGAGACGTGTGACGTGACCTTGAAGGCCAACGAACCGCAGAAGGCCACGTACGCGTTCAAGGAGAAACCACCGGAGACCTGGCCCCTGGACGTCGTCGCGCCCAGCGGCGGCTCGATCTCGGTCGACGGCAAGGGAACCTGCCCGAGTGCATGCCATTTCGACATCGTCAAAGGGCTTTCGGTGGGGCTCACCGCCCATGACGGCGGCCAGGACTTCTACAAGTGGACGTCCGGGTGTTCGGGCACGGACCCCCGCTGCGCCGGCCTCGTCATGAACGGCCCCAAGACCGTGTCCGCCCAGTATGTCGCCAAGCCGTGGCTCAACTCCGTGACCTGTACCCCCACAGGCGGCAGCCGCTTCAGGTGCACCGCGGATGCCGGTCCCGCTGAGCGCACCGGCGGCGGCTTCAGCTGGCGGGTGGCCGGGCTCGGTGTCTCCGGGCCCGGCCGGACCCTCGACTACAACTGCCAGGGCACGGACTTCCCGGTGGAGGTCATCTTCTACGAAATGAAGCGAGGTACCACAGTGCACAACTGCCGGTAATTCGGGTGCACTGCATCTCCTTGTGCGGGACCATTCCTGGCACGGGCGTCGGCCAGGATGTCCTGCACGAGGAGGGTCCTGTTACACGCCAACGTCACTGTCACGCCCGCGCGGCTCGCTGAGGTTCTGCTCAACGTCGCCGTGGTGCGGCCGGTGTTCCTGTGGGGTGCGCCGGGGATCGGGAAGTCCTCGATGGTGCGGCAGTTCGCCGACTCCCTCGGCCTGGACTGCGTGTCGCTGCTCGGCACCCAGCTCGCGCCCGAGGACCTGATCGGCGTGCCGCAGATCGTCGACGGCCGCAGCAGGTTCTGCCCGCCCGAGGCGATCGCCCGGGACACGCCTTACGTGCTGTTCCTGGACGAGCTGAACGCGGCCGCGCCGGACGTGCAGAAGGCCTTCTACTCCTTGATCCTGGACCGCCGGATCGGCTCGTACGAGCTGCCCGCCGGATCGGTCGTGATCGGCGCGGGCAACCGGGCCACCGACCAGGCGCTGGCCCGGCCGATGGCGTCCGCGCTGGTGAACCGGCTCGTGCACGTCCACCTGCAGGCCTCCGCGAGCGACTGGCTGGTGTGGGCGGCGAACAACGGCATCCACTCGTGGGTGCTGGACTACCTGGCCCAGCGGCCGGACCACCTGTGGAGCGCGCCACCGAAGACCGAGGAGCCGTTCTCCTCGCCGCGGTCCTGGCACATGCTCTCGGATGTGCTGCACTCGTACGGAGACGAGGTCGACGACGACACGATCTCGTTGGTGGCGTACGGAACCCTGACGCCCAAGCACGCGGGTGCGTTCCGCGCCTACCTGAAAGTCGCTCGGCACGCGTTCGACCTGGAGGCGATCGTGAAGGGCGAGGCGCGCTGGCCGGCCGACCCCAAGGACCGCGACCTGCTCTACTACCTGGCCGAGACGTTCCGCGTCCGGCTGGCCCGGGACCTGCCCGCCGAGCGGCGCCAGGCCTCCGCCGCGGTCAAGCAGTTCGCCTTCCGCGCCAAGGCCTTGCTGATCGAGCTGGCCGAGATCTCGCTGGAGATCGCGCAGCTGGTGATCGCCGAGGACGAAGTCACGCTGCCGTCGTGGTTCCTGGTCGAGGCGGCCCGGGACATGCCGCGGCTGGTCGCCGCGCGGGCCGGGTCATGAGCAAGGCCGACGCACAGCGCCGGGACCGCCGGCAGAAGGCGATCCGGGCAGGCTGGGACGTGGTCGCCGGGAACCTGGCGCTGAGCCCGATGGCCCGGACCGCGTTCATCCACTGGGACGACAGCCTGCACGAGGCCGACGGCTGGGCGATGGTCGACGAGCATGGCTGCGTCACCGTGAACCTGGAGCGCGACGGCGAGCCGATCGAGTGGGCCTGGGTGTTCGCGCACCTGTTGCTGCACTTGGGGCTCGGCCACCTGGACGACCGCGAGGTCATCGATCCCGCTTATGCCGCGGCGTGTTGTGTGGCCGTGCACCGGTTCGCCGAGGCGGTCCGGGTCGGCCGGGCACCGTTCCTGGTGCCCGCCCTGCCCGGAGGCGAGGAGCAGTCGCTGGCCGAGCGCTGGCGGCTCACGGGCATCCCCGCCGACCTCGCGAACCTCGGCAGCGCGGAGATGTGCATCCGGCTCGCACCGGAAAGCGAGGCATGCCGGCCGCGCGGCGAGTCATGGACCTCGCGGTTCG
>CBIMJO010001105.1:0-4126 GCA_966244135.1 uncultured Actinocrispum sp.
TTATGTGTATGTCGGCCAGCTTGAGCGGCTGCGCGACCCGCAAGGCGTCGAGAAGTTCGCCACGCTGCCCGGCCTGCGGCAGGTCTATCAGAACGGCACCGTGACGATCTACAAGGCCACGCCGCAACTCGACGAGCTTGGCTTGCAGTGGCGGCCGGCCCTGCCCGGCCAGGTCGAGGTCGTTCGGGCGGACCTGGGCTCGGATGATGGCTGGGCCGAGGCCGTCATGGGTTGCGACAACGTGCTGCACGTCGCATCCCCGTTCCCGGCAACCCTCCCGGACGATGAGGGGGAACTGATCGGACCTGCGGTCAGCGGCACCCTGCGGGTGCTGCGCGCGGCCGCGGCCAGCGGCACGGTGAAACGAGTCGTGCTGACGTCGTCGATCGCGGCCATCACGGCCGGTCGCGACCGTCGCGACCCCACGGTGCGTACCGAAGCGGACTGGTCGGTTGTGGATGCCAGTCCGCCGTATGCGAAGAGCAAGACGCTCGCCGAGCGAGCCGCGTGGGATTTCGTGGCGGAACTGCCCGCGGCACAACAGTTCGAACTGGTCGCCGTCCACCCCGGCTGGGCACTCGGGCCGCTGGGCGCGACGTCGGCTCGGACGTCGGTGGAGGTCGTGCGCCGCCTGCTGATGAGGGACGTACCGGCATCGCCCAAGATGGCGATGGCGATTGTCGATGTCCGGGACCTGGCCGTCGGGCACCGGCTGGCGATGGAGGCCCCCGCGGCCGCGGGCAACCGGTACATCCACGCCGGCGCGGAGGTCTGGATGCGTGATGCGGCGGGCATCCTCGCCGCAGAGTTCAACGACCGCGGCTTTCGTGTTCCCACGCGCACGATCCCGAGTTGGGTGGTGCGGCTGATGGCGAGGTTCGACCGGTCGCTGCGTCCCCTCCCGTACTTTCTGGGCCGGCGGGAGCGCGTCAGCGCGGCGAAGGCGCAACGTGAGTTGGGCTGGGCGATGCGGCCGGTGCGGGATTCCCTTGTCGACACCGCGATCAGCCTGATCGAGAAGGGCATTGTCGTACCGCGTGCCGTCCGAGCCGCTTCTCCCGCCGAGCCGGCCGGCAAGCATTGATCGTTCCGGAGACTTCGATGAACGAGGGCAAGAACGATCGGCGACGCTGGCTGTGGCCGGCCATCGGGGCGGCCATGTCATTGCTCGCGGTGGACGGACGCTGGGACATTCCGCTGGCCGCCTGGCTGTTCGCGGTGTTCCTGTTGCGCTTCACCCGCACCAGCCGCCTTCTTGCCGGGCTGGTCCTGGTGTGGCTGGTGTCGGCCTACGGCCTGCTCGCCAGCACTCAGGACGGCAACCTGGCACTGTTGCAGGTGATCTCCGTGGTGGGCCCGTACAGCATCGGATTCCTCATCGGCGCGTTCGCCACCGTGGTGAACTGGGCGTGGGCACATCCGCTGGCCCGGCGCACCGCGCGGATGGTGGGCGCCTATGCGCTCGTGGTCGTCGTCGTGACGGTCGCCGGCGCCGCACGGCTGGCATGGTTCCCGGCGGACACCGCGCAGACCGTCCGCGTCGCCGGCATCAACCCCAGAATGGCCCTGCTCGGCAGCGAGATGACGGCACTCGGCGAGCTTCACGTCGACGCGGCGACCGTGGGGCGGCTCGGGCAGGCCGCCATCCCACGATTCGATCCGGACACAGTGCGAGCGGAGTCCACCGCGGTGATCGACGGTCTGTTCGCCGACACCCGGCGCGCGACCCAGGCCGGCGCAAAGATCGTTGTCTGGTCGGAAAACGCGGCCCGCATCTCGGCAGCGGGCGAAGCCACGTTCGTCGCATGGGCCCAGGATGTCGCAAAGCAGGAACACATCTACCTCGACATCGCCGACAACGTCCACCTGCCCGACCCCGTCCCACGACCGCGACGAGACACACTTGATCGGACCAGACGGCAATCTGCTGTGGACCTACCAGAAGACCCACCCCGTTCCCGGCATGGAGAGCTACACGCCTGGTGACGGCGTGGGTCCGGTGGTGAATACGCCGTACGGCCGCATCGCCAACGTGATCTGCTACGACGCTGACTTCCCCGCCATGATGCACGTCGATGCCGACATCATGCTGGTACCGGGCGGTGACTGGCCGGAGATGGGTCGAGTGCACACCGAGATGTCTGGTCTGCGGGCCGTCGAAAACGGCTACTCATTGATCCGCCAAGACTTCGACGGCTGGTCCGACGCCTTCGACCACAACGGACATTCGCTGTCCATACAGGACACCACGGCCGAGCATGGCCTTTGGCTGACCGATGTACCGACTCGTAGCGCCACCACAGCCTACCGCGTCATCGGAGATGTCTTTTCCTGGCTGTGCCTGGCCGGCACCATTTTCCTCATCGGTCTCGGCATCTTCCGGCCGCGTCGTGCGAATCCGGATCTCCTCGGGCCCACAGGGCGCGAGCCGGTGTCGGCGGCACGCTAAGTGGAGGCGGGGGTCGAACAGCTCGCACATCCCCACCAGCCTCGAACACCGCCCTGCCTGAAGGAGTACTGGCAGTGTCTCGGGCGCCCGAACGTGGCGAGCACGGGAGGCGGGAACAAGGGACAACGGCAGGCTGCCAGCGCCTCATTCGGGACTTCTTACGCATGAGACGGGCCCGGATCAGCCCCAGAGCGGTCGGCCTGCCCGTCGCGGATCCCGAACTTGAACTCGAAGCTGCCATCCCGGCCGCGGGGCACGTCGGCCTGAACCGGGCCGACCTCGGTGAGCTGGGTCTGGAACCGGGTGCCGCCTGCGTGAATTGCCGGTCCCGCGGCCGGCCGGGTCATGCTTGTCCTGGCGGAGGTGATCGGTGATCTCACCCTCGAGCGCAGACTCGACCAGCCGCTTGGTCAGCTGCGTCAGCCAGTTGCGCCACGAGCTGCGCGTCCTGGCCATCGAGACCGAGCTCGGGCTTCATGTCGGTCATCAGGTGCACTTCCATGATCGAGAATTACACCGTCTGTTTACGCAGTTCCGGCTGTCGAGGGGATGGCGCTGTCGATGAGGACGGCAGCGATGGCGGCGGCCGTGGGAAAGCTTTCGGCGTTGAGGACTCGAGTTCGGGCCGCGGCGCCGTCGAGGAGCAGTGCGAGTTGTTCGCCGAGTTGTTCAGGGTGGGTGGCGCCGGCTTCGCGGGCGGTTTCGGTCAGGCGCGCGGCGATGGCTTTCTTGTAGTCGCGGGCGTATTGGGATGCGGGGTGTTGGGGGTCGTGGAGTTCGACGGCCGCCGCGATGTACGGGCACATCGGGGTGAGCTCCAGTGTCCCGGACGCGGGCAGCTCGAAGGCGGCGAGCAGTCGTTCGCGGGGCGTGAGGTCGGTGCGGTCGAACACCGCGGACATGACGTCGGGATCGAAGCGACGAAGGTATTCGGCGACGAGTTCGTCCTTGCCTGCGAAGTGCTGGTAGGCCGTGCGCTTGGACACCTGGGCCGCTGCGCACAGCTGGTCCATGCCGGTGCGGTTGATGCCCTGATCGCGGAACAGCTGCTGTGACGCGCCGAGGATCCGCTCGCGCGCGCCCCGGCCCCGGCGCCGGCCCTGGGGCCCCTTCTCCAACTCCGTCATGCACCCAGCATAGCCGAGTTGAGTACCGACCGGTGTACATAACTTGCGCTCCGGCTGGCCGTCCGATACGTTAACCAAACAGATCGGTTCACATAATGTGCCGACCGGCAGAACGAAAGGAGTGATCGTGGGAAAGCTCGACGGCAAGGTCGCGGTGATCACTGGCGGATCCACCGGCATGGCACTGGCCGGTGCCAAACTGTTCGTCGAGGAAGGAGCTCACGTCTTCATCCAGGCCCGGCGGCAGGAAGCACTGGACGACGCGGTCAAGCTGATCGGCCGCAACGTCACCGCCGTGCAGGGTGACGCAGCCGACCTGGACGACCTGGACCGCTTGTACGACACCGTCAAGCGGGAAAAGGGCTCGATCGACGTGCTGTGGGCCAGCGCCGGGATGGGCGAACCCGCCGTCCTCGGCGAGATCACCGAGGAACAGTTCCACCGCGCCTTCTCGCTCAACGCCCGCGGCACCCTCTTCACCGTGCAGAAGGCACTGCCGCTGCTCAACGACAACGGCTCGATCTTCATGACCGGGTCCAACGCCTCTCTC
>CBIMJO010001106.1:0-4122 GCA_966244135.1 uncultured Actinocrispum sp.
CCGCCGGTCTGCGGGCCGGTGGCGTCGAGGTCGTGCACGGCCAGTTCTTCGACACCCTGCGGGTGCGGGTCCCGGGCCGGGCCTCCGACATCGTGCGGGCGGCGCGGGACCTGGATGTCAACCTCTGGCAGGTGGACGGCGACCACATCTCGATCTCCTGCGACGAGACCACCACCCGCGCGCACCTTTCCCTGGTGTGGGAGGCGTTCGGGCTCTCGGCCGACGCCGACGCGCTCGATCTGTCCACTTCGGACGTCATCCCGGCCGCGCTGCACCGGACCTCGGAGTACCTGACGCACCCGGTGTTCCACACGCACCGCTCGGAGACCGCGCTGCTGCGCTACCTGCGGGCGTTGTCGGACAAGGACGTCGCGCTGGACCGGAGCATGATCCCGCTGGGGTCGTGCACGATGAAGCTGAACGCCACCGCGGAGATGGAGCCGATCACCTGGCCGGAGTTCTCCTCGCTGCACCCGTTCGCGCCCGCCGAGGACGCCGCCGGGCTGTTGAAGATCGTCACCGACCTGGAGGACTGGCTCGCCCAGATCACCGGCTACCACGCGGTTTCGCTGCAGCCCAACGCGGGCAGCCAGGGTGAGTTCGCCGGCCTGCTGGCCATCCGCGCGTACCACCGTGATCGTGGCGACAGTGCCAGGGACGTTGTGCTGATCCCGTCGAGCGCGCACGGCACGAACGCCGCCAGCGCGGTCATGGCCGGCATGCGCGTGGCCGTGGTTCGCTGTGACGACAACGGGAACATCGACATGGACCACCTGCGCGAGTCGGTCCGTGAGCACCGCGACGACCTCGCCGCGATCATGATCACCTACCCGTCCACGCACGGCGTGTACGAGGACACCGTGCGCGAGGTGTGCTCGCTGGTGCACGACGCGGGCGGACAGGTCTATGTGGACGGTGCGAACCTCAACGCTCTCATCGGCCTGGCGCAGTATGGGAAGTTCGGGTCGGACGTCTCACACCTGAACCTGCACAAGACGTTCTGCATCCCGCACGGCGGCGGTGGCCCGGGTGTCGGCCCGATCGGTGTGCGTGAGCACCTGGCGCCGTTCCTGCCCAACCACCCGCTGCAGCCGAACGCGGGCCCGAAGAGCGGTGTCGGCCCGATCAGCGCGGCGCCATGGGGCAGCGCGTCGATCCTGCCGATCTCGTGGGCTTACGTCCGGATGATGGGCGGCCCCGGTCTGCGCCAGGCGACCCTGACCGCCGTGGCCAACGCCAACTACATCGCGCGGCGGCTGAACGAGTACTACCCGGTGCTGTACACCGGTGAGGGCGGGTTCGTCGCCCACGAGTGCATCCTGGACCTGCGGGAGATCACCAAGACCTCCGGCGTCACGGTCGACGACGTGGCGAAGCGCTTGGCGGACTACGGTTTGCACGCGCCGACGATGTCGTTCCCGGTGGCGGGCACCCTCATGGTCGAGCCCACCGAGAGCGAGGACCTCGCGGAGCTGGATCGCTTCTGCGACGCCATGATCGCCATCCGCGCGGAGATCGACAAGGTCGCCGCCGGCCACTGGCCCGCCGACGACAACCCGCTGCACAACGCTCCCCACACCGCCGCGTCGATCGCCGGCGACTGGGACCACCCCTACACCCGTCTCGAGGCCGCCTTCCCGGCGGGCACCGCCGCACCGAAGATCTGGCCGCCGGTCCGCCGGATCGACGGCGCCAAGGGCGACCGCAACCTGGTCTGCTCCTGCCCGCCCCTCGAGGCGTACTCCAGCTGACCCCCGTCACGCGCCCAGCCGGACCCGGCTGGGCGCGTTGCTATGCCAGTGGTTTGACCCAGCGGGACCAGTTGTCCTGGCGCTGGTAGCCGCTGCGGGTCCACAGGTTCCGGCCGAGGTCGTTGCCGTCGAGGACCATCGCGTCGACGCGGCCCGCGCCGAACTCGCGGAACCGCTGTTCGGCGGCGGCCAGCAGAGCGCCCGCGATGCCCCGCTGCCGCCGGTCGGGCCGCACCGCGAGCCGGTAGAGGTGGCAGCGCCAGCCGTCCCAGCCCGCGATCAGCGTGCCCACGATCTCGCCGTCGTCCACGGCCAGGCACAGCGCGGCCGGGTCACGTTCGATGAGTGCTCGCACGGCTTCGGCGGTGTCCGCCGGGCGGTCGTCGTTCTCCGCCGCGTCGAGCCAGAACTTCAGGACCGGTTCGACGTCGTCGAGGGTGGCGGCGCGCAGGATCACGAGAAGTTGTCGGGGTGGGGGCCCACCCGGGTGTCATCGTGCAGGTCGGTGAGGGCGTGGACGTCGTCCTCGTCGAGTTCGAAGTCGAAGATGCCGAGGTTCTCGGCCATCCGGCCGACCGACTTCGGGATGACCACGTGCCGCAGCTCGAGGTGCCAGCGCAGGATGATCTGCGCCGGGGTCTTGCCGTACTTCTGGGCCATGAACCGGATCTCGTCGTTGGCGATGGCCTGGCCGCGGGCGAGCGGGCTCCACGCCTCGGTGATGATCCCGTGCTCGCTGTGGTACGCGCGCAGGTTCGACTGGACCAGCATCGGGTGCAGCTCGATCTGGTTCACCGCGGGGACCGTGCTGGTCTCCTCGGACAACCGCCGCAGATGCGGAATCTGGAAGTTCGACACCCCCACCGCGCGGGCCCGGCCGTCCGCGGCGATCTTTTCCAGGGCCTTCCAGGTGTGCACGTACTCACCGCGCGCCGGAGCCGGCCAGTGGATCAGGTACAGGTCGATGTACTCCAGGCCGAGCCGCCGCAGGCTCTCGTCGAACGCCTTCAACGCGGGTTCGTAGCCGTGGGCGGTGTTCCAGAGCTTCGTCGTGACGAACAGCTCGTGCCTCGGGATCCCGGACCGCTTCAGCGCCTCGCCGACACCCTTCTCGTTGCCGAAGATGGCCGCCGTGTCGATGCTCCGGTACCCCACCTCCAGCGCGCGCCCCACCACCTCGGCCGCGTCGTGGTCGCGGATCTGTGACGTGCCGAAACCGACCTGCGGCATATGCACACCGTTGTTGAGCAGAACGGCAGGGACATCGGCCATCAAGGAACTGCCTCCGGGGTCGCAACGGCACACCGAGCAGCGATGCTACTGGGCGAGGAGGTCCCGGACTGCTGCCAGGTGCGTGTCCGTGCTGCCGGTGTGCGGGCCGGCCCCAGGCCGGGGTGGCGGCGGTGCCGGTGGCGGCCGGCAACGCTGGGCCGTGATCGGGGTTCGGTGCCCCTACTCCGTCACTCCACCCGTTCAATCACCACGACCGGGATGATCCGGGTGGTTCCGCTTTGGTGTTTCCGGTAGCCGGGGATTTTTTCCGAAACGTAGGCGAAAAGGCGGTCGCGTTCGGCGCCTTCGGTTATCGTCGCGCGGCCACGGAACTGTTCCGTGCCGATCTCCAGGGTGACCATCGGGTCCTGCAGGACGTTGTAGAACCAGGCCGGGTGGTGGTCGCGGCCGAAGTTGGAGGCGACCAGGAGGTAGCGGCGGCCCTCGGTGAAATACGTGATGGGTGTCGTGGTTCTCCGTCCGGTCTTGGCGCCGGTGGTGGTCAGCAGCGCCAGGTTCATGTTCTCGAAGAGGCCGCCCACCTTGCCCTGGTTGGCCCGGAACTCGGCCAGGATGCCCTCATTGAAGTCCTCACCCCTGGGGGCGTGCTCGTCCGCATCGCTCATTCCCATTTCCCCTCTGATGGACCATGAACCACCGGCGTTGTTGATACCTCAGCAAAAACGGCGGTTTCCACTTTCTGGCGGACACGCGCCTGAAGACGGATTCGATGTATCCGGCGCGACTGTGACGACGGTCACATCGCGATGACTCCCGGGCGCACACCGGGTTCTACGGGTATGACCAACGAACAGGAGATCCGTGACCTGGTACAACGCTGGATCGCGGCCGTGCGGGGCAGGGATCTGGCTGCCACGACGGCGAACCACGCACCCGATGTGGTGATGTTCGACGTGCCGGAGAACGTTCGCGGCCTGGACGCCTACACCCGGACGTGGCCGCCGTTCTTCGAGTGGCTGCGGCAGGGCGCGGTCTTCGAACTCCAGAGCCTCGACGTCACCGCCGGAGGCGACGTGGCCTTCGCGGAAGCGCTGCTCCGCTGCGGTGAGCAGGAGAACCCGGGGCACCTCCGCCTGAC
>CBIMJO010001107.1:0-4122 GCA_966244135.1 uncultured Actinocrispum sp.
ATCTACGGCGCGGTGATCCTGTCCGGCGTGCTGATGATCCTGCTGGCACCGTTGTGGGGCAAGCTGTTGCGGTTCTTCCCGCCGCTGGTGACCGGGACCGTGATCACCATCATCGGGCTGGCGCTGATCCCGGTGGCGGTGAACTGGGCCGCGGGCGGGGTCGGCGCGCCTTCCTTCGGTGCGCCCAAGAACCTGGCCCTTGCGCTGGGTGTGCTGCTGCTTGTGCTGCTGGTGCAACGGTTCGCGCCGCCGATGATCAGCCGGATCTCGGTGCTGGCCGGGATCGTGGTCGGCACGGTGGTGGCGATCCCGTTGGGGTTCACGGATTTCTCGGGGATCGCGGACGCACCGGTGTTCGGCGTCAGCACGCCGTTCCACTTCGGACTGCCGACCTTCGAGCCGGCCGCCATCGTGGCGATGATCATCGTGATGGCGGTGACCATGACCGAGACCACCGGGGACATCCTGGCGGTGGGGGAGATGGCCGGGCGCCCGGTGGACGGCCCGCGGCTGGCCGACGCCCTGCGTGCTGATGGACTGTCCACTGTGCTCGGTGGGGTGTTCAACACGTTCCCGTACACGGCTTTCGCGCAGAACGTGGGCCTGGTCGGGCTCACCCGCGTGTACAGCCGGTTCGTGGTCGCGGTGAGCGGCGGGATCCTGGTGCTGCTCGGGCTGTTCCCGGTGCTCGGCGAGATCGTCGCCCGGATTCCCGCGCCGGTGCTGGGCGGTGCCGGGGTGGTGATGTTCGGGACGGTCGCGGCGACCGGGATCAAGATTCTGTCCACAGTGGACTTCACAAAGAGCGGGGATCTCATGGTGGTCGCGGTTTCGCTGGGCGTGGGTCTGATCCCGACCGCGGTGCCGGACATCTACGCGCACTTCCCGGCCTGGTTCCGCACGATCATGGAGTCCGGCATCAGCGCGGGCTGCCTGTGCGCGATCCTGTTGAACCTGTTGTTCAACCATTTCCGCGGGCGTCGTCAGAGCAACACGGCGTGAAGGTTGCCGTCCCGCCCGACGAGACACGCGCCTTCCCGGATGACCGGGATATTGATGAACTCGCCGAAGCAGCGGCCGAACTCGGCGTAGCCGGTCGCGTTGGGGTGGAACGACTCCTGCAGCGCGTGCGTGGCCCGCTCCTGCGCACGCAGGTCGGTCCACTCCACGGCCAGCCGCCGGAACCACTCCTCGTCGGGGTTGTCCCGCGAGCACGCCTCCCGGCCCTGCCCGGCCTTGGACAGGTCCAGGAACCGCGTATTCGCCTCGGTCGCGGCCTTCCACAGCCCGACCGTCAACGCGGGAACGGCGGTGCCGGTGATCCACTGCAGGTCCTCCGTCCGGAAGGGACACCCGGACAGATCCTGCAGCCCACTCACGATGTTCGGCGTCACGGGGGCCGCATAGGACTGCAGTACCAGCCGGTAGTCGGTGTCCGAGTACCCGGCGCTGCTCATCACCTTCCTGATGTCCTGCAACACCTTCACGACCTTGGGCACCATCGCGTCGATCCGCCGCTGCCACTCCGGCCCCAACGAGTCCTTGCAGGACTTCCGCGTCCGGTCGAACCACGCCTCCACACAACTGTTGAGCGAGTTCGCGAACGACGGGTCGTCGTTGGCGCCCACCGCGACCTGGATCGCCAGCACGCGGTTCTGCCGCGCCACCACAGCGAGCCGGCTGGCCTGCGACGGTTCGGAGTACTGCTTCACGTCACCCAGCCCGATCTGGGCGGAGTTCGCCCCCGAACACGCCAGGCTGATCGTCGCCTGCAACCCGGTCACCAGAGTGTGGTGAATGGACGCATCGCGCGACCGGTGGCACCAGTCGCCCTTCTCCCCGTTCGTACCCGGCTCATAGTCACCGGCACCCTCACCGGAGATCGTGCTGTCACCCAGCGCGACCAGCACCTGCGGTACGTTCTCCGGCGGCCGGGGCAGCGGCGCGGGCGCCTGCTGTTCGTCGCCGCCGATGATGAAGTAGGCCCCTACCACGACCGCTACGAGGGCCGGAATGGCATAGAGGGTCCAGCGCCGCTTGCGAGTCATCCCGCATAATCCTAGTGGCTGCGACCGGAGGGTCCGTCGGGGAGATCGAGGTTCAGGGGTTTTTGCCGGGTCGTTGCGGGCAAGATCTAGGCTGTGCGCGTCCTTGGGAAAGGAAGCCTATGAGCGAAGACGACGGGTTGCGGTTCTGGACGGCCATGCGTGCCGACCATAAGGCGCTGGTCAGGGCTTTCGGTGACGAGGACTTCATCGCCGACCGGCTGGCCCGCCAGGACCGCGGGCACGGCCAGCTGCTGACGGCCTGGCTGCACGAGCAGCTCGTCGGCGAGGTCTACCTGTGGATGGGCGAGGCCGACGAGCCCGAGATCCGCCAGCACCTGCCCGGCGTCCCGCTGCTCAACCACGTCGAGGTCCGCTCGGACCTGCGCAACAGGAGGATCGGCCGGCGACTGGTCGCCGCCGCCGAGCAACGGCTGCACGGCTTCGGCTACGACCGGGTGGCCCTCGCGGTGCGCACCGACAACGACGGCGCCAGGCGGCTGTATGAGCGCCTCGACTACCAGGACTGGGGTCACTCCCCGGTCAAGTGCTGGTACGAGGAGCGGCTGGCCGACGGCCAACGCAAGCAGGCCACCGAGACCTGTCATGTGCTGGTGAAGAAGCTCGTCAGCGGATGAGACCGAGCTCGGCCAGGGTCTTCTCCACGCCGAGCTGCTCGGGCACCACGTTGATGTGCTCGCGCCACAGTTTCCGGTCCAGCCGCCACGCGTCCAGGTAGTCCACGCACAGTTGCGGCTCGATGACCAGGTTCCTGCCTTTCGCGGCCTTCAGTGACTCGATCATGCGACCTTTCTCCGGCGGCGGTAACGCGGTGTCACCGACGAAGCTGACGATCTCGTCGATGAACTTCAGCCGCCGGGACAGAAACCGGGCCCAGTACGCGTAGTTCGCCGTGTCGAGCCGCTGCGTGTCGTCCAGGAGCATGTACAGGCCCTCGGCCAGCGAGTCGCCGAGCTCCTCCGAACGCGCCCGGACCGGGTCCTCGAAAGGGTCGTAGCTCGACTGCTCCACGACGCCGCTGGTGAACGCCGACGGACGCAGGCCGCGGTCGTTGAGCAGGAAGAACCAATCGTCGTTGTAGATGTTGGGGAAGAACGAGTTGAACGACTCGACGCCGACCGCGAGCGCCCCGCCGCCGATGAACGTGTCCTGCCGCCCGCCCGCGATCCGGTAGGCGTGGCAGACCACGGAGTTGTCCGGATAGCCGTTGATGGTCAGGCCGACGCTGGCGAACCGGCCGAGCGAGCCGACCGCGCCGGCCAGGTCGTGCGGAATCGGGATGTCGATGTCGTCGTCCAGGAACACCACGTGCTCCCAGCCGACCATCCGGGACAGCAGCAGGCCGAAGTTGCGCTTCTGGCTGGTGTCGATGCGCCGGTCGAACTTTGTGTCCCGCAACAGGTTCGTGGTCGCGAACTCCGGGACGTGCTGCTCGGTGATGTCGGTGGCGTCCACCGCGATCAGGTCGGTGAGCTTCTCCCGCTCCGCGAGAGCGCGCACATCGGCGGCGGCGGAGTGCCGGCTGCTGATGGTGACCAGCGTGCATTGGTGGTATTTGGCCAGTTTCATCGCGGACTGGAGATAAGCGACCGGGCGGCCGGTCGGCACGATGATGGCGTCGACGGTGGCGGGTGTCGGGTTGTGGACGGTGTCCACCAGCTGCCGGTGTGAACCGTGATGGTGCGAAGTGTCAGCCTGCGCCTCGCCTGCCCGCCAGCTCACCCGTGCCCTCCTGCCACTCGAACAGCCGAGATTCCGGCAACGTCCAGTCTGGGGTCAACACCTGGGTCTTGACCACCCTCACCCGGCTGATGATGCAGAACTGGCGTGCCTTGCCGAACCGGTCGCGCAGGTACAGCATGAAGGACTCGGCGTTGCCGTAGTCGGCGAGGAGTTCCTTCGCCGTGCCCTGGTCGCCCCACTGGGTCAGCGAGTTCGCCGCGCCGCCGCAGGGCACCGGCGCCGGGTTGTACTTGGTCACTCGCTGGCGGAAGCCCTGGAAGCACGCGATGTAGGCGTCGAAGCCGTACTGATTGACCGTCAGAGTTGCGTCGTT
>CBIMJO010001108.1:0-4113 GCA_966244135.1 uncultured Actinocrispum sp.
GGTGGTCCGGCCGCACAGCGAACAACCGGCGCGGCGGCTGTTCTTTCAGCTGGTTCTTGACCTGCGCCAACGGGGTCAGCGTGTCGGATATCGCGACCGGCGGCGGATGCAGGTCGCGCGGGTCGAACCGGTCCTGGCCCGAGGCCAGCGGCAGGAACACCCCACCGGCGACGCCGAGCCCGGCGACGACGGCGATCACCGGCAGCCCGAAGGCGAGCCCGCTCGCGGTAGTCCGCTCCGACCCGTCGATCCGCCCGGACCTGGCCATGATCAGCACGAGGATCCCGGCCAGCAGCAGTACGGTCGGCAGTACCTGCACGCCCGGGCGGTTCCCGATCAGCAGCAACGCGATCACGAACGTGGCCAGCGGCGGAGCGATCGGCGCGAGCACGGATTTCGTCCTGGTGAGCCGGCCGGCCAGGATCGCGGCGATCCAGGTGACCAGCACCGGCGTGATCAGCAGGTCGCCGCGGACGTCCGCGGGCAGGCCGATGGTGAGCATCCGCGCCCACCCGCCGAGCACGCCCCAGACCAGGTCCTTGCCGGTGTCGAGGGTGGGCAGCCCATACCGCAGGGTGTTGGGGAAAACGCCATACGTGGCAACGAGAACGAACCCAGCGAACCCGGCGATCAGCAGGGGACCCGTCCGGCGGACGGCTGCGACGATCACCCCGCCGGCCGCCGCGGCCGCCAACGGCGGCAAGTAGTCCCGCGTCGCGAAGAACTCGCGGTAGAGCAGGCTCGCTCCCAGCAGCGCCAGTACGCACGCGGCCGCCTCGACGAGGACCGGGATCCGCTGTCTCATCCGGGCACCAGCTGGTTCCACACGGCCGCGAACCGTTCGCTGGTCGGCGCGCCGACCGAGATGACCTCGCGCGGCACGACGTTGTGCGTGGTCGCGCCGATCTGCGCCAGCGTCACCGTGAGGAAACGGGGCCGCAAAGCGGCCAGCAGCTCCAGGTGTTCCGCCGCGGGCCGCCCGGTGACGACCGCCAGCGCGGCCCCGTCGGTGAGCACGTCGTGCACGATCGACGGCAACGCCGCCAGCCCGGGATCGTCGTCCGCCGGGTGCACAATGGACAGTTGGTCGAGGGCGGCGGTGGCGTCGTCCGTCCACTGTGGAGCGCGCAGGCCGTCGCCGGTGACGCGCAGGTCGAGCGGGAACCCGGCGTCGACCGCGGCGACGCACAACGATGCCGCGACCCGCACAGCGTCCTCGAAGGACCCGTCACCGTAGGGCGGCGCGCTGGTGTCGAGCACGATCAGCTGGCGCGGTTCGTCCGGGATCACGTTGTGCCGCACGACGAGCGTGCCGGTCCGGGCGGTGGACTTCCAGTCGATCAGCCGCCAGTCGTCGCCCGGCTGGTAGTCCCGCAGGCTGTGGAACGCCACCCCGCCCTGTGGTGACCGCGCGGTGGTCGGCCCTTCGACGTCCCGCGGCCCGCCGATCGGGACCGGCACGATGTGGTGCACCCGCGGATGCACCAGCAGCACCGAATTCTCGCTCGCGGTCCGGCCGATCCGCAGCAGCCGCAACGGATCCGAATGGCCGATGGTCAAAGCCGGGATCTCATAACGGCCGCGGCGCCCGGTGGGCAGCGGATACGTTGTCTCATAGACGCTTCCGGCGCCGATGCTGGGCAACGGCACGCTCACCCGCTGCTCGGCGACGGTCTCGGTGACCACCAGCGGCGGGCTGCGCCGCGGCCCGGTGTTCGTCACCGTCAGCACACCGCGGGCCGACGAGCCCTCGGCGACCCGGAACGGCAGGATCTCGCGGCTCACGCTCAGCTGCGGCCGGGCGATCATCCACAACGCGGCGACCAGCAGCGCGACGGCGCCGGCCAGGCCGAGCATGACCAGTTCGGGGTAGTCCAGCAGCAGTCCGGCCAGCAACAGCACCGCCGCGGCGATCGCGACCACGGCGCCGGTCCTGGTGATCATCGTCCCGGCGCCCGCGGCACCGGCGCGCTGGCCAGGATGTCCTCGATGATCGCCTCGGACGTCTGCTTCTGGATCTTGGCTTCCGGGGTGAGCATCAGTCGGTGGTTGAGCACCGGCACGGTGACGGCTTTGACGTCGTCGGCGGTGACGAACGAGCGGCCAGTCGAGATCGCGTACGCCTGGGCGGCGTTGGCCAGCGCGATGCTGCCGCGCGGGCTGACGCCCAGCTTGACGTCCGGGTGGTTGCGGGTGGCCCGCGTGATGATGGCGATGTAGCGCTGCAGTTCCGGGGAAACGTGGAGGTCCTGCACCGCCTGGATCATCAGCCGCAGGTCGTCCAGCTCCATCACCGACCGCAGCTCCTCGGGCGTGCGCCGGGCGATGCCGTCGGCGATGATCGACACCTCGTCGGCCAGCTCGGCCGGGTAGCCGATGGTGATCCGCATCATGAACCGGTCGAGCTGGGCCTCGGGCAGCGAGAACGTGCCCTGGTGCTCGATCGGGTTCTGCGTGGCGATGCACAGGAACGGGTCCGGCACCGGCCGCGGGTCACCGTCCACAGTGACCTGCCGCTCGGCCATCACCTCGAGCAGCGCCGACTGGGTCTTCGGCGAGGCCCGGTTGATCTCGTCGCCCAGCAGGATGTTCGCGAACACCGGGCCCTCGCGGAACTCGAAGCGCCCGATGGCCTGGTCGAACACGTGCACCCCGGTCACGTCCGACGGCAGCAGGTCCGGCGTGAACTGCAGGCGCTTCACCGTCGTCCCGGCCACCGACCGCGCGATCGCCTTGGCCAGCGACGTCTTCGCCACCCCGGGCACGTCCTCGATCAGCAGGTGCCCCTGCGCGAACAGGCACACCAGGGCGAGGTGCACGACCTGCGGCTTGCCCCGGATGAAGTCGTCGATGTTCTTGGAAACCTCCAGGAAACGCCGCTGGAAGATCGCCTCGTCCGCCACCAATTCCCCCGACTCGTGGTTATGCAACCGGCGCGTGCAGCGCCGAGGTCAACCGGGGCTGGAGCTCACGAACTGGTTTGTGGGATGACCACCTGGCCAGCGTACGGGCGAGCCGGCGCAGGTCGAACCGGATGGTCGCCGAGTCCACCAGCTCGGCGCTGTCCAGCACGTCTTCGGCGAGCACGCAGGCCTGGTCGATCTCGCCGGCCGCGGCGTGCGCGAGGGCGCGGCGGGCACCGAACCGGGCGTGCGCCCGGCGGCCCATCGCGGGGGTCAGGTTGTTGTCCAGCAGCTCGGCCGCCTGACCGGGCCGGCCCAGGTCGTAGAGGCACCAGGCGGTCACCAGCGGGCCCATCGACGTGATCGAGGTCGTGCCGAGGACCATGCCGTCCGAGGCACCGACCGACTCGAGCAGCTGGATGGCGCGGTCCAGGGTGGACCGGCAGTTGCGGTCGTCACCGGCCAGCGCGTGCCCCTGGGCCTCGCGCAACGCGGCCATGCCGCGGATCCGGGCGGGTGCCTTGGCATCGGCCTGCGCCTGCTGGGCGAGCTCGATGGTCTGGATCGCGTCCTCGCGGTAGAGGGTGATCAGCGCGTGCCGGACCAGGCTGTGCGCGGCCACGTCGTGGTCTCCGGCGGCGCCGGCCATCTCCACCGCGGTGCGGGTCCACCAGAGCGCGGCCTTGTCGTTGCCGGTCTCCTGGGTCATCCAGCCGGTGTACTCGGCGTACCGGGACGCCAGCCGCAGGTAGCGCTCGCGGGTCTGGCCCTTGGCGACCAGGGCCAGCTCACGCAGCGTGTGCGTCTGCGCGATCAGCGAGGGCAACACCATCACCGGGCTCATCGTCTGGCCGATCCGCCGGTGCTGCTCGAAGATCGCCTGGAAGGCCTGGAGGTTGGACTCGTCCTGCACGGCCGCGGAGGCCCGCCGCTCGGTCAGGCCGAGGGTGAGCAGCGCCGCCCCGGAGGCCAGCGCCTCCCGCCGGCGCACCGGGTTGAACCAGGTCGAACCCCCGGAGTCCAGGTTCATCATCCACACCTCGCCCGTCCACGCCTCGTCTGGGCTGTCGGGCCGGGTGGCGGCCGTGCCGGGCTGGGTGATCAGCGCGGTGAGCCTGCCCTCCGCGCCGAGCGCCGCGTCGCACCGCCGGGCCAGGTCGATCCCGGCGGCCTTCGCTGCTTTGGCGAAGCCGGCCTGCGGATGCAGATC
>CBIMJO010001109.1:0-4112 GCA_966244135.1 uncultured Actinocrispum sp.
CAACGGAAGCGAGGAAGAGCCCGCCGAGCGGCCTGCGGCGCCGGTGATGTCGGAGAACTCCGGCGGCCGATAGTGGGGATTGACGTCCTTCCAGCTGATCCGGGTGATCAGCATGGTCTCCAGGCGCAGGTCGTACGCTGCGGCTGCACGCCCACCGGTACGCACGTAGGGCCGGATCACGAGCCCGTCTTGGTACTGGACGTCTTCGGGGGCTTCCTCGGCGAGGGTCGGTTCGTCGGACAGGGGCGAAGGAGGTTCGGAAAACTCGGCAGTCGGACCATCTCTCCCGGGTCGGCGACCCCCTGCCGCGAAACCCTCACGCGGCATGAAATCGTGATCAACCCATTCCTGGTAGTCTCGCCAGCCGCCGAACTGGAGTGGCGCGAAGTGGGCTTTCACGTCGGAATTACGATGATGTCCCAACTTCCTCATGGCTCATCTCGCTCGGTCGGGCGATGTCCCAAGCTTGCAAGCGTACGACCACGTCAAGACCCCCACAGCGCCCGTTCGGGGGACTAGGGGCCGGGCGGGGCGGCCGCCACGACGAATTCCACTGGGGCGGTTGAACTGTTGCGATACAGATGGGGCTGACGGGAATCGAAGGTGATCGATTCCCCGGTCCGCACCTCGTGCATGACGCCGGCTATTTCCACTGAAGCGGGCCCTGTATCACGTATGCACATTCCACCGAGGGGTGCGACCACGGCTCGCCGGCGGTCACCGCGCCGGGCGGCAGGACCGCGCGCAGCACCTCCAGCCTGCCGTTCCCGGGCGTCAGCCGCTCGTAGCGGACCAGTCCGCGCGGACCGGCCAGCGTAGAGCGTTCCCCCGGACGGCTGATCACGACATCGGGCGTGCTCTCGTCCTCGAACAGCGACGCCACCGGCTCGCCGAACGCGGCGGCCAGCCGCCGCAGAGTGGCCAGGCTCGGCTCGGTCACGCCGCGCTCGACCTGGCTGAGCATCGTCGCCGAGAGCCCGGACTCGGCGGCCAGCTGACGCAGGCTCAGCCCGCGCAGGGTGCGCAGGCGCTTGAGCCGGGTCCCGATCATCCGTGCACCAACACTTCACACTCCACCTGGCTGACCTGTTGACCTCGCGGGATCCCTACGCCCAGGGTCGCACACGATGTGCACTGTGACTGCACATCTGCGGACATCTTCCGGCTGTACTCGCTGGCATATCATGCTCGGGTTCGCCGCCCTGCTCCGACTCCCGGCTGACAAGTTCCCGCCATGGCCGCGTTCCCGCTGGCCCTGGCGCCGGGATCGGTGCTGCTGCTGACTTTCCGGCTCACCTTTCGCGCGCGATGCCGTCCGTCCGTTCACCTCAGGCCCGCCCGATCGGGCAACCCTGCTCGTGTCCCGCACGTCCATTGTTGTGTTCGCTGGCGTGGCGGTAGGGCGCACCGTGGCGCGGGACAGTTCCTTTGTGGACATCCTGCTGGCCGCGTGCTCGGCGATCGACGTGCTCGGGAACCTGTTGGGGTGGAGGGGAACTGATGCGGACCGAGTTCGGGCTGGGCTTCCAGGCCGGCAAACGACCCGGGGACTACGCGCGGCTGGCGGTGACCGCCGAGCAGTACGAGTTCGACGTGCTCTCGGTGTTCAGCGATCTCATGTGCCAGCCGCCGATCGTGCCCTTGCTGGAGATGGCGCAGGTGACCTCGCAGGTCCGCCTCGGCGGGGCCTGCTGGAACCCGTACACCCTGCACCCGTACGAGATCGCCGGTCAGGTGGCGGCGTTGGACCTGGCCTCGTGCGGCCGTGCCTACCTGGGCCTGGTGCGTGGGAGCCGGCTCGGCGACATCGGCGTGCAGCAGGACCGGCCGCTGTCCCACCTACGCGACGCGGCCGGGTTCATCCAGGCCCTGCTGGCCGGAAAGCCTTACAGCGGAGCGGTGTTCTCGCTGACCGGGCACCTGCGCTACGAGCCGTTCCGCCCGGAGATCCCGCTGCTCATCGGTACCTGGGGCGCCCAGACCGCCGCGCTGGCGGGCGAGATCGCGGCCGAGGTCAAGATCGGCGGCACGGCCAACCCCGCGGTGGTCCCGGTGATGCGGTCGCGCATCGGCGCGGACTCGGTCGGGATCGTGGTCGGCGCGGTGACCGTCGCCGACGAGGACAGCGAGCTCGCGCGGGCGGTCGCGCGGACCGAGGTCGCCAAGTACATCGCCGTCGTGGCCCCGCTCGACCCGACCGCCGAGGTCCCCGCCGACCTGCTCGCGCGGATCAGGTCCCTGCTGGCCGAAGGGGACGAGGAGGCCGCCGGCCGGCTGATCCCCGCGGACCTGTTGCGGCTGTTCGCCTTCGCGGGCACACCCGAGGAGATCGCCGAGCAGGCCTCGGCTCTGGTCGCCGCGGGGGTGCACCGCATCGAGTTCGGCACACCCCATGGCATCAACAACGACCATGGCGTCCGATTACTCGGCGGCCAGGTCCTACCGCTGCTCAGAAATTGAGGAAATCCTTGAGCAGCGCGGCTGCCCGGGCCGGGTCCTGAGCCATCCACCAGTGGTTGAGACCATCCAGGACCTCGGTCCGGGCTCCGGCGCGGTCGGCGGCCCGCCGCCGCATCTCGTCGGAGCCGACGTGGGTGTCGTTGGTGGCGAGGATGGACAGGCCAGGGCGTTCGGCCGCTCTGCCGAGGTCATGGCCCAGTTCGGCCATCGCCGGCTGGGCCGCCGACCGGTACAGCGTCAGGATGCACCGGCCCATCTCGTCGTCGAGCGCCGGGGCGACGCCGGACACGATGTTCTCCGGTATGCCCGCGCCGGTCAGGCGCTCGATCTTCTCGTCCAGCGTGCCACCGGTGAACGCGGCCACCGACTTCTCCCCCACCTCGGGTGTCTGCCAGGCCTGCGCCCACTGGTGCCAGACATAGTCGGGATCGAACACGCCGACGACATCGGAAACCCAGCTGCGCAACAGATCCGGGCGGGCCATCGCCACGTTGACGACGTGCGCGCCGCCCCAGTCGTGGCCGATCAGGTCCACGGGTCCGCCGATCGCCTCCAGCTCACCGATCAGCCAAGCCCGGTAGCCGGTGACCGTGGCCTCGAACCCGGGCGGCATCGGCGCGCCGAACCCGGGCGGGGACAGGCACACTGTGTCGTCGCGGCCCAGCTCGTCGAGCAGCGGTCCCCAGATGGCGGTGTTCTCCGGGTTCCCATGAACGAAAACGACTGTCATGAGATCATCCTAGGCCGTTCGACATCGACGAGCGGGGTATCCGAGAACGACGATGAGGACTCCGAACGGGACGGTGGCCGTGCCCATCCGGAGTGTCCCCTCGATCCGGCGTCTAGTTGTAGAAGGCGCGCACCCTGGCGACGATCTTGTCCTGGTCCTCCTCGGTCAGGCCGACGTACGTGGGCAGGTAAAGGCCGTCCGCGGCGAACTTGGCGGCGTTGAGCGAGGACCAGTCCGGGTCGTAGTACATCGGCTGGCGGGACATGGGCTGGAAGAAGAACCGGGTCTCGATCCCGCCCTCCCGCAGGAACTTCATCAGCCCGTCGCGGTCCTGGGCGCGCAGGTCGTACATCCACAGCACATCGCGCGTGGGCATCAGGGTGATCCCGTCGATGCCCTCGAGGCCCTTGTCGTAGGTCGCCTCGATGCGCTTGCGGGCGGCCAGGATCTCGTCGATCTGCTCGGCCTGCGCGGTCGCCACCGCGGCCTGCAGGTTGGTCATCCGGAAGTTGTAGGCGAGCTTCTTGTGGATGAAGTTGTGCTCCTTGCTGAACGCCATGCCCCGCAGATGGGTCATCTGGGCGGCCAGGTGCGGGTCGTTGGTGACGCAGATCCCGCCCTCGCCGGAAGTGATGATCTTGTTGGCGAACAGCGAGAAGCAGGCGATGTCGCCGGTCGGGCGCACGCCGTGGGCCTCGGCGGAGTCCTCGACCACGCGCAGGTTGTACTCGTAGGCGATCTTGAGGATGTCCTCCATCGCGCACCGGCGGCCGTAGATGTGCACCGGCATGATGGCCTTGGTCCGCGGCGTGATCTTGTCCTCGATCCGGTCCACGTCGATGAGCAGGTCGTCGCCGCAGTCCACGAAGACCGGGGTCGCACCGGTGTAGGTGACCGCCCAGGCCGAGGCGATCATGGTGAA
>CBIMJO010001110.1:0-4109 GCA_966244135.1 uncultured Actinocrispum sp.
TGCCGACCATGGTGAGCACGGCCGAGGACAGGCCGAACAGGATCGGGATCATCAGACACGCCCCAGCACCCAGAAACTCTAGGGCAGGGGCCACTTCCGCCCCGGACTACCGCGATCGAGATCCATCAGACACGCCTCACCACGCAGACACCGTGAGGCAGGAGCAGCCTCCGCAAACCCGATGGGATCCATCAGACGCGATTGAGTACGCGGACGCAGGGCCGACAGGTACTCACCTCAGCCTCCGGCTATCCGACCGGAATCCATCAGACACCTCAACCCGCGGACACGATGTAGCAAGGCAGCCTCCGATCCGCTATCGCGAACAGGATCCATGAGACGTGACCGAGCACGTGGGCGCAGTGCAAGCAGGTGCCGCACCTCGGCCCCCACTGCCGCGACCGAGATCCATCAGACACCCCAGCACCCAGCAGCGGCGGGGCAAGGGCCACTTCAGCCCCGGCTACCGCGATCGGGATCCATCCAACGCGCCTGAACACCCGGACGCAGTGCGGGCAGGGCCACCTCGTCCCCAACAGTCGCAACCGAGATCCACCGGACACACCTCAGAACCCAGAAACGGCGGGGTAGGGCCGCTTCAGCCCTGACAACCGCGATCGGGTCCGTCGGGCGCACCTGAATACCCGGACGCGGTGCAGGCACCAGCTACCGCCCAGTCCGGCGGAGATTGGGATCCATCAGGCACGCTGCAGCATCCAGAAGTGGTGGCAGGGCCGCCTTTCGGCTATCGCGACCGGAGGTCTGTCAGGCGCGGTGCAGCACGCAGAACTCGTTGTTCTCTGGGTCGGCCATCACCTCCCACGGCACGTTGCCCTGACCGATGTCGATGGGGTGGGCGCCTAGGGTGATCAGTTTGGTTACTTCGGCGGCTTTGGTGTCGCCTGGTATCGGGCGGATGTCGAGGTGGAGGCGGTTCAGGCCGGTTTTGGGGACGGTGTTCGGGACGAACTCCAGCCATGGGCCTCTGCCGTTCAGGGGTGCCAGGCCGATCGCGTCGCCGTAGTCCTTGCCCACCGGCCAGCCGGTCGCCTCGGTCCAGAAGCGGGCCAGCGCGTGGGGGTCGGTGGAGTCGACGACGATTGCCGCAAGGGCGCCTGTGTCTCGGTAGATGTCGCGGGGTTCGAGGACGCAGAACTCGTTGCCGTGGGGATCGGCCATCACCTCCCAGGGCACGTCGCCCTGACCGATGTCGATTGGGTGCGCCCCAAGGTCTTTGGCGCGCTGGATGATCGCCGCCTGGTCCTCGGCGGACGAGCTGGCCAGGTCGAGGTGCACCCGGTTCTTTCCGGTCTTCGGCTCGGCGACCGGCTCGAACACCAGGTCCAGCAACCAGCCCTGGGACTCCGGCGCGCGCACGTCGATCTCCTCAGACGACTCGATGAGCTGCCAGCCCAGCAGCTCCGAGTAGAACCGCGCGAGCTCGGCCTGGTCCGAGGTGGCGATGACGATGTTCTCCAGTCTTGTGGCCATGAACGCACGTTAGCGCCGGGCACCGACAGTTTCCGGGCGAAATACGGCGAGTGTGTCGTTCCACAAGGGGCTTGAACTGGGGCTTTTCGCACAGTCGGGGGAAATCGAAGGGCCACGGCCGATCGCCGTGGCCCCACCAGGTTCAGCGGGTCGCCATCCGCAGCAGCGCCCACATCTGGTTGATCGCGTCGAGGTCCTTCTCGCGGTTCACCGCCGTGTCCGGCAGCCGGCCCCACAACCATCGGTAGACCCTGGCCGGGCTGCCGGTCACCACCCCGTTCGCCCTTTCCGTCTCTCCCAACGTGGTCCGCCAGGCGGCGATGCCTCCTGTTGTCACGCGGACCAGCCAGGATTTGGTGGATGTCGTTACGGCCACGGAGAAATCCCTTGTCCCGAAGACGCCTTGCACGGTCAGCCGATGGGCCAGCCAGAGGGTCAGGATCTCGTCCACGCCGTCTATCGCGATGTCGTCGTCGATGACGCCGACCGGATCACCCACCGCCGCTTGGATGTCACCGCGGTGGATCACCGTCTCGTGTGCCATTCGCCTGCGCCAGAACCCGTAGGTGGAGTCGGCCGCCCACCAGGTCGAGCATGGGTCCTGAGGGTCGTGCCGGGCCAGCTCGTCGACCAGCGCACGTGCTCCGCTGACCACGAAGTCCCGCAACGACTGGAACGGCCCCGGCTCCCGCTGCCAGGTCTGCGGCGAGTCGCCGGTGCGCACCCACTCCAGCACCATCCGGTACACGCTGCCCACATGCCTGGCCGTTTCCCCGACGGTCAGGCCCGGAGCCCGCGGAACCCTCAACTCCTCCCGTGCCCCGTCGACCGTCTCCGCCAGCACGGCGGCTTCGATCTCGAGGGCGTCCAGCAACCGGTCATAGTCGGCCAGCGCCTTCACCCCGGGACGACCCGGGCGATCAGGCCGATGAACTGCTCACACTGACGCACCAGTTCGTCGGCCGACCGGGCGCTGACCAGCCGGACCCGGCCGGCCTGGACGGCCGCACGGGTGGACGAGCACGCGGCGAAGTACGCCGCCCACTCCCGCAGTTCCGGTGCGACCGCGGGCAGCAGGGTCCACACGCTGGTGGGCCGGGCGTGGCCACGGTGCGGTCGCCCGCGGTGGGCGAGCATCGCGGCCGCTGCCCGCAGCGCGGACATGTAGGCCTGGGCGTAGCGCTCGGCGGGTTCCTCCTCGGCCGCGGCCGCGCGGACCCCGCACTCGGCCTGCCGGAGCAAGGCCTCCGGCGAGCCCGAGGGCAGCGAGTAGGTGCGCCGGCGGGAGTTGCCCCGGTGGGCTCCAGGGAAGTCGACAGTTGTTGACATGTGGCCTCCTCACGCCCTCGAAGCGGCCACGGCGACCGCCTCGACACCCACCGTGGGGAAGCCGGTGGGCCCGGTGGCAAGGCGCTTCCCCCGCCCCGCCACCGGGCAGCAGTGTTCGAACTCAGTTAGAACACACGTTCGAGTCTACGCCTGCTCGGGCAGCCTCTCAACCGGCTTGACCCAGGTCATGGTGTGATTGGACGTGTGCAGGACCACCCGGCAGTCGTGAAGTTCACCGCAGCCCTCCTCGAAGCAGGCCTGACCGCGGAGGCCGAAGGCATCCGCATCCTGGCCGACGAGGTCCGCACCGCGGCACTGGCCGCGGCCGCCCTCGGGGTCCAGGTGGGCGCCATCGCCAACAGCCTCGTCTTCCGTGCACACCACGGTGACCAGGTCAAACCGCTGCTCGTGCTGACCTCAGGCGCGCACCGGGCGGATGTGGGGAACCTCAAGGCCCTGACCGGCGCGGACAAGATCGACAAGGCGGACGCGCAGTTCGTCCGCGACCACACCGGCCAGCCGATCGGCGGCGTCGCGCCGACCGGGCACCCGGACCGGATCGACACGATCGTCGACAACCACCTCGCCGAGTTCGAGGTGGTGTGGGCGGCGGCCGGCCATCCGAAGTCGGTTTTCCCCACGACTTTCGCCCGTTTGCAGGCGCTGACCGGGGGCACGGCTGCGGACGTTCGCCGCAAGGAGGATGATTCCTGACGTGACCGCGGTGCCATCGCACAGAACCCAGCTCGTCGAGCTGTCCGCAGACGCCTTACGGTCCCGGCTGTACGAGGCACTCGGCCTGTACGTCACGGCCATGGGCTACCCCAAGGGCACGGCCGAGCAAAGAGCCCCGATGTGGCTGGCGCACATGCTGCGCGACGGCTGGCGTTGTGTGGCCGCGATCGACGCGAACGACCAGCTCACCGGGATCTGCTACGGCTACCGGGGTGCACCAGGGCAGTGGTGGCACGAGCAGGTGCGGCGCGGGGTGGTCGAGTTCGGCGGCCCAGCCATGGCCGAGGAGTGGATGGCCGACTACTTCGAGCTGACCGAGCTGCACGTCCGGCCGGACCGGCAGGGTCAGGGCACCGGCGAGCACCTGCTGCGGCTGCTGCTGGACGGCGTGTCGAACACACGGGTACTGCTGTCAACGCCAGAGGGCCGTACGCGCGCGTGGAGCCTGTACCGCCGCGTCGGCTTCGTAGACGTCCTACGCAACTACCGGTTCGCCGGGGACCCACGGCCGTTCGCCGTGCTGGGGCGCACGCTGCCCATGTCATGACACAGCC
>CBIMJO010001111.1:0-4106 GCA_966244135.1 uncultured Actinocrispum sp.
ACGACGTCTCTTCATCACGCCGGAAACGGTCCCGTTTTCGCGATCCCGAATCATCGGCCCGGCGAACACATTGCCCAGACCAGGATGTAGCCCGTGGGCGTACGTCCGCGGGCCGATGCCCGCCCGGTGACACCTGGTTACGATCGCCACATGGCCCCCTCGTTGACCAGCCGGATCCCGGCGAGGGTGCGGATGGTGCTGGCGGGTGCCGCGCTCGCACTGTCCCCGCTCCTGCTGGTCCTGTCGATCCCGCTCGGCGGTACGCCGTATCTGCTGTTCCCGCTGGCGCTGGTGCTGCCGTTCTTCGCCGTGCGCCGCTGGCCGTGGGCCGTGCTGGGGGTGCAGCTCGCCACGTTGCTGCTGGTGGCCCTGGTGAATGTGCCCGGGGCGGACAACAACCTCCGGTACCTGCAGGTCCTGGCGATGGACCTGGTCGTGGCCACCCTCGCGGCCCGCTACCGCCCTCGTATCTCGGTCGTGACCGCCGTTGTCGTGGCGGCCTTGCAGCTGACCGTGGCCGCCGCCAAGGACTCGGCCAACACCACCAACGCGGCCACCTTCATCAGCCTGCTGATCATCCTGGTGTGGACGATCGGGATCGCGATCCGCCAGCGCCGCCAGTACCGCGAGGCGCGCCGCGAACAGGCGGAGATCCAGGCGGTCCAGGCCGAACGGCTGCGGATCGCACGGGAGCTGCACGACATGATCGCGCACAGCATCGGCGTGATCGCGTTCCAGGCCGGGATGGGCAGCCGGGTGATCGACACCCAGCCCGCCGAGGCCCGCAATGCCTTGCGCGCCATCGAGGAGACCAGCCGGGACACCCTCGCCGGGCTCCGCCGGATGCTCACCGCGCTGCGCCGCGACGACCCCGAGCCGGCCGCGGCGGGACTGGCCGACCTCGACGGTCTGGTCGCTCGGTCCCGCCAGGCGGGGGTGACGGTCGGCGTCGAGTGGCGCGGCGACCGGCGTCCGCTGCCGCCGGACATCGACCTGTCCGCGTTCCGGATCATCCAGGAAGCGGTCACCAACGTGGTCCGGCACGCGGGCACGTCCCGGTGTGACGTGACCATCGAGCAGGGGGACGAGGAGTTGTTCATCGAAGTGACCGACGAGGGCCGGGGCGGCAGCGAGGGCGGCGGGTACGGCATCCCCGGGATGCGCGAGCGGGTCGCCCTGCTAGGCGGCGACTTCTCCGCCGGGACCCGGCCCGAGGGCGGGTTCAAGGTGTCCGCCCGCATCCCGGTGCCGATGGGGGTGCGGTGACGGTCCGCATCGTCCTCGCCGACGACCAGCCCTTGATCCGCAACGGCCTGCGCGTGCTCATCGCCGACACCGACGACCTGACCGTGGTCGGCGAGGCCTCCAACGGCGCCGAGGCGATCCAGCTCGTGCAGGACCTCCGGCCGGATGTGGTGGTGATGGACGTCCGGATGCCGGGCATGAACGGCATCGAGGCCACTCAGCACATCGTCTCGGCTCCCGAACCTCCGCATGTGCTCGTGCTGACGACGTTCGACGAGGACGAGTACGTCTACGGTGCGCTGCGGGCGGGAGCGAGCGGGTTCCTGGTCAAGGACATGGCCCTGGAGGACATCCTGGGCGCGATCCGGGTGGTCGCCGCCGGGGACGCGCTGATCGCGCCGAGCGTCACCCGCCGCCTGATCGCCGACTTCGCCGGCCGTCCCGCCCAGCGGGCCAGGCGTCCGTCGGACGGCATCACCGAACGTGAGCGTGAGGTGCTGACCCTCGTCGGCCTGGGCCGGTCCAACAGCGAGATCGCGGCCGAGTTGTACATCACGGTGGCGACCGCGAAGGCTCACGTGGCGCGGCTGTTCACCAAGCTCGACGCCCGCGACCGCGTCCACTTGGTGATCATCGCCTACGAGATGGGCCTGGTGGGCTGACCCTCTTCACAGCCGTCACACTGCCGATCCGTTTGCATGGTCATCGCGGATACGTGTGTTTTCGAGGAGGTTCGCCCGTGACGGAGCCCGAGGCCGGAAAGATGGAGGCAGGTGGCGCCGCCAGCACCCCGGCCCATGACGCGCAGCTGCTCGAGCGCACCGTGTTCGAGGTCAAGCGGGTGATCGTCGGGCAGGACCGGCTGGTCGAGCGGATGCTGGTCGGCCTGCTGTCCAAGGGGCACCTGCTGCTGGAGGGCGTGCCCGGCGTGGCCAAGACCCTCGCGGTGGAGACGTTCGCCCGGGTGGTCGGCGGCTCGTTCTCCCGCGTGCAGTTCACCCCCGACCTGGTGCCCGCCGACATCCTGGGGACCAGGATCTACCGGCAGGGCAGCGAGTCGTTCGACGTCGAGCTGGGCCCGGTGGTGGCCAACTTCGTGCTCGCCGACGAGATCAACCGCGCGCCGGCCAAGGTGCAGTCGGCGATGCTCGAGGTGATGGCCGAGCGGCACGTGTCCATCGGCGGCCAGACCTTTCCGATGCCCGACCCGTTCCTGGTGCTGGCCACCCAGAACCCGATCGAGAACGAGGGCGTCTACCCGCTGCCCGAGGCGCAGCGCGACCGGTTCCTGTTCAAGATCATCGTCGAGTACCCGACGGCCGAGGAGGAGCGCGAGATCGTGTACCGGATGGGCGTGTCGCCCCCGGTGCCGCACGAGGTGCTCACCCCCGCCGAGCTGACCCGCCTGCAGGGCGTGGCCGCCAAGGTCTTCGTGCACCACGCGCTCGTCGACTACGTGGTGCGCCTGGTGCTCGCCACCCGGACCCCGGCCGAGCACGGTCTGTCCGATGTGGCCGGTTGGGTCGCCTACGGTGCTTCTCCCCGTGCCAGCCTGGGAATCGTGGCCGCCGCGCGTTCGCTCGCGCTCGTGCGTGGCCGGGACTACGTGCTGCCGCAGGATGTCGTCGACGTCGTGCCGGACGTGCTGCGGCACCGTCTCGTGCTGTCGTACGACGCCCTGGCCGACGCGGTTCCGTTGGACCACATCATCACCCGCGTGCTGCAGACCGTTCCGTTGCCTCAGGTGTCCGCGCGGCCGCAGGCCGCGCCGCAGCAGGGACACCCCGCACCCGCAGGCATGTCTGGCCGGCCGTGACCAAGAAGGAGGAGCGGCCGTCCTGGACCCCGCCGATCCTGCGCGGCGAGCGGATGGAGGCCGGGCTGCGGCTGCTGGAGCTGGATGTCCGGCGCAAGCTCGACGGCCTGTTGCAGGGCAACCACCTCGGGCTGGTGCCCGGGCCCGGTACCGAACCGGGGGAGGCGCGGCCCTACCAGCCGGGTGACGACGTCCGCCGGATGGACTGGGCGGTCACGGCCCGCACGACCACCCCGCACATCCGGGAGACGGTCGCCGACCGTGAGCTGGAGACGTGGCTCGCCGTGGATCTGTCCGCCAGCCTGGACTTCGGCACGGCGGCCTGTGAGAAGCGTGATCTCGTGGTGGCCGCGGTCGCCGCGGTCGCGCACCTGACTCGCGGTGGCGGGAACCGGATCGGCGCGGTGGTGTCCACCGGCGCGCAGATGACCCGCATCCCCGCTCGCGGTGGGCTCGCCTATGCGCGGGGCCTGATCCGCAAGGTCGCCGAGACGCCGAGCCCACCGGAGGGCACCGCCGGTGATCTCGCCGAGCTGCTCGAACAGCTGCGCCGGCCGCCGCGCCGGCGGGGCCTGATCGTGGTGATCTCGGACTTCCTGGGCGAGATCGACTGGCAGCGTGCGCTGCGCGGGTTGTCCGGCCGGCACGACCTGATCGCGATCGAGGTCATCGACCCCCGGGACGTCGACCTGCCGGACATCGGCACGGTCGTGCTGTCCGACCCCGAGACCGGGCGGCAGCGTGAGGTGGACGCGACCCCGTTGCTGCGCCGCGAGTTCGCCGCGGCCGCCGCGCACCACCGGGCCGAGGTCGCGGCCGCGATCCGCCGTGCCGGGGCAGGGCATCTGGTGCTGCGCACGGACTCGGACTGGGTCGCCGACACCGTCCGGTTCGTGGTCGCCCGCAAACGTCGTTGGTCCGGAGGGGGTGCTGCCTGATGTTCGGCCTGAGTTTCACGCGGTTCGCGGACGCGTGGTGGTTCCTGCTGCTGATCCTGGTCGCCGGGCTGGTGGCCGGGTACGTGCTGGCCCAGCGCAGGCGCCGC
>CBIMJO010001112.1:0-4105 GCA_966244135.1 uncultured Actinocrispum sp.
CGGCCGTGGCAGCACCGCCACCCTCACCGACAAGGGCATCCACGCAATGGAAACCGCCCGCCCGCAGTTCACCCGCGTCATCCGCCAGCACGTGCTCGCACCGCTCACGCCGACCGAACAGCACCAGCTGCGAGTGCTTTGCGAGAAGATCCTCGCCAGCTTCTCGGACACCGCTCATTCCGACGACGCCCCTTCCGCCGACTGAAGACAACCGCGCAAGTAGTACAGCGCTGAACGTACTCCGGTGGGCGTCACCATGCCCGGCAGGGGGTGCCGGGTTCATCTCGGGTCGAAGCGGGCTGGGCTGTCGTTCGCGCCACGCTGCTCGGCGTCGGTACCGGACAGTTCGGCGGCGGCCTGCCCTTACTGCGCGACCACAGGCCATTGCCCCCGGTTTCTTCGAATCCACATGCGACAGTCCGCTACGGACCGCCTTGGCGGCCATCGGGTCGCAGCCACACATCCTGAGTGGGATCATGTTGAGCCGAACTGGTCGGTACCCAGCACGGTGAGCAGGACGAGTTTCTCGTGGCTTTCGGTGCCCGGGGTGGCGGTGAAGATGATCAGCGACTGTCCTTGGTCCGGTTCCGAGCAGCAGCTGGCAGTAGAGGTCAAGGCGGCCGAGCTCGGGGTGGACGAACCGTTTGGTCTCGCTCTACCGGAGGCCCACTTCGTGGCGCTGCCACAGCTCGGCGAACTCGTCGCTGGCCGCGGAGGATTTCGGCGAGGTTGCAACGCTGCGCGTCGGGTGCGGAGGAAGGCGCCCAAGGACGAACGGTCGAACGTACTGTCCATGGCCCCCATCGTCGGCCATCCGGCATGGCTTAACCATGACCTGCCATTCAGTGGTTGCGCGTGTCCTTCCGCCACCATCGCGCGGCGCATTCAGTGGAGACATGACCAAGTGGACACCCGCCGACCCAGCTGTTCGTAAGCAAGGCAAGGCCGGTCTCGACCAAGCCGTGGCGGCTCAGCTGTGGGACGCCACAACCGACATCATCGGCGCAGTGGACGGGTGGCCACCGAATGGTTCGCTGCGGCGTGAGGCCGCGCGGTCGCCCGCGATAACCTGGCGACACCGGTGATCGTCGCCGCGATAATCGCGGCCGTGGACGAAATCGAGGTCATTGTCGCCCATAGCGAGCGCGCGACTCTGCGGGTCGGCGACGTTTTCCTGAAGGTCGACACGGATCAGGCGCGCATCGATGTCGAGGTCGAAGCGATGGCCATGGTGCCGATCCCGACCCCGGAGGTCTTGTGGCGCAAGCCACCCGTGCTCGCGATCGCCGCCGTCCAGGGCACAGCGCTCGGCCGCCTCGGCCAGCCGTCGACCGCGTCGCCAGCGGCGTGGGCCGCCGCGGGAGCCGCCGTACGGAAGCTGCACGACGCACCGTTGCCGCCGTGGCCCGGCCGCAGCCCCGACGAGTTCGCAGCGGAGCTTGACCGCGAATGCGAATGGCTCCTCACGAACGGCTTCCTTCCCGCCGATTTGATCACGGTCAACCGCCAGATCGCCGAAGCCGTGCTCCGGCCGTGGACACCGGTGTTCATACACGGCGACCTGCAGACCCTCCACGTGTTCGTCGAAGGTGACGAGGTCACCGGCATCATCGACTGGTCCGAGGCGGCCCAGGGCGACGCCCTGTTCGACCTCGCCATCCTGACCCTCGGACACGAAGAACACCTCGACGACGTCCTCGCCGGCTACGGCAAGGACGTCGACATCGACCTGATCCGCGCATGGTGGTCGTTGCGAAGCCTGGTGGCGGTCCGCTGGCTGGCCGAACACGGCTACGACCCGCACACACCAGGCTGCGAGATCGACGTGCTCAAAGCCCGGATGTAGCGCTGGTTGCGCGGTTGACGTGGGCGGATCGGGGTATTTCGTTGGTGCGAACGAGATGCCCGAAAGGTGGCTGGAGCCATGGATTCCGCCGATGGCAAGGGAAATGGCTGGCGTCACCACGGCCGGGAGTCGCTGTCCGACGCTGCGCAGGTCCTGGACCGTGTCACGGGCTCGGCGTGGACCAGCGGCATCAGCATGATCGCGGTGGCGGGGCTGCTGATCATCGGGCTGGTCGTCCGGTTCGAGCCATGGTGGCAGGCTGTCGTCCACTCGACAGGGGCGCTGGTCAGCCTGCTCGTGCTGTTCAGCATCCAGCACACCAACAACCGCCGGACCCAAGCGGTGCTGCTCAAGCTCGACGAACTCATCCAAGCCACCCAAGGCGCCGACAACAAGGTCATCGCCGCCGAAGACCGCGACCTGCACGACCAGGAACACCTTCACCGTCGTCAACGCCATCTGCACGAAACGGCCGACGAGCGCCACACACCATGATGCCGCACAACAACGGCCCGCTGCTCTCTATCCACAGTAGACTAACCACCACGGCGAGGGGTTAACCGTTGTTATGGTTGGTGAGTGATCTCAGTCGGCGGTCTCGGCGAGGAGGTCTCGAAGGAGCTCCTCCCCCTGTGGCCATGGGCCGAAACCGGCGTCGGGGTTGACGTGCCCGGCGTCGCCGAGGTCCACGAACCGGGCGCCCCACTGTTTGGCCAGCAGGCGGGACGAGTCGATGTCCGCCCAACGGTCGGTGCTGCTGGCCGCCAGGACCGTCGGGAACGGCAACGGGTTGGCCGCGGCCGGGCCGAAGCCGGCGATCGGCGCGCCCTGGGACGCTGAGTAGTCGATATCGGGCGGCGCCACCAAGAGCGCCGCACGGATCTCGGCGTGGTGCCGGTGAGCCCAATGGGCGACGGTGTGACAGCCGAGGCTGTGCGCGACCAGCACGACCGGGCCTGTGGCTCGCTGGACCGTGTCGTGCAGTGCGGCGACCCACTCGTCGCGGTCCGGCCGTTCCCAGTCCCGCTGTTCGACCCGAACGGCACCGCTCCGGTCCCGGAGCCAGTGGGATTGCCAGTGATCATGTCCGGAACCACCCAAGCCCGGCACGACGATCATGTTCTCCATGGGCCGAGACGGTAGCGCCCGGCTCATCGCCGCCGAGCACCCCACCGTCCGTCCGTTGGGTCAAGGGGTTCCGATCGGCGATGCATATCGTTTTTCGATACTATCGTTTTTCGATAGCATCGACGAATGATCGGAGAGCCGATGACACGTAACCCCCTGCCTCTGCTGGCCCGTGCCACCCGGGTGGTGACCTGGCTGGTAGGACTCTCCGTCCTGGTGGTCATGGTTGCGAACGTCAGTGCGCTTGGCTGGTTGCCGGGTACCCATGTGACTCCTGCGTGCGTGGATGTCGGCGGCCAGGACGTATGCAGGGAAAATCCTGAGCTGCTGCTGTCGATCGCGAACATGGGCGACCAGGTGCCCGGGGCGTTGTTCACACTGGGCGCCCTGTTGCTGCTGCTGAGGTTCCTGCGAACGGCCGCGGACGAGGGTCCCTACTCCGGCACAGTGCCAGGCAAACTGTCCGCGCTTGGCTGGTTCGTGCTCATCGGCGCCCCGGTCAGCGGGCTTCTGTTCGCTCTCTCACAGGAGTGGTTGCGCACCAGCCTGACCGGTACGCCCGGCCGGGGATGGTTCACCGTCTGGTCGGGTGTGTTTCCCTGGTGGTCGACTGCCACCGGGGTCGCCGCGTTGACCTTTGCCTACATCCTCCGGATCGGTGTGCGGATGAATGAGGACCTCGAAGGCACTGTCTGATGGCACCGGCCGACAACTCGTCCTCGATCTCCGTGCACCTCGACGAGCTGCTCGCCGCACGCGGCATGACGCTGACGGAACTCGCCGGACATGTCGGCATCACCGTGGTGAACCTGTCCGTGCTCAAGAACGGCCGGGCGAAGGCGATCCGGTTCTCTACGCTGGCCCGGCTCTGCGAGGTGCTCCGCTGCCAGCCGGGGGATATTCTGCGCCACCAGCCGCACTGGCGGGATGCCGTCGAGGTGCGTTGATCCCTGGCACGCCTGGGGCTCGTGTGGCTGCTTCGGTTCAGCCGGACTGTTGGGGGATGTGGATGCCTGGTGGGCCTTTGACGGTGTGCAGGACCACTGCGCTGTCCAAGGCGTGCACATCCTGGAGCGCGGCAAGGGGGCCGGTGAGGTACTGGTAGAACCCGGCGACGCTGGGTGTGGCCAC
>CBIMJO010001113.1:0-4094 GCA_966244135.1 uncultured Actinocrispum sp.
TGCAGCCGACCCGCCACACCGGCGAATATCACCAGTTCCGGGCGGTACTGCGAGATCGCCCGTTCGGTGATGGCCGCAGCCCGCTTGTTGCCCTGCCCGGTCTCCGCGAGCACAACCCGCCACGGTGCGTTCCGCAAGGTGCCACGAATGAAGATTGTCCCAGCTGGATGGGTCTGTTCCCGGACGTCGTCAAGATGTCCGTACAACGCCTCGAACTCGATGGGAATCGCTGACAACACAACCGCAACGGGAGCTGAATCGGCCACGAAGTCCTCACTGAAGAGACAGATGGATCAAGCGCCGGTCACCTTAACGGAGTACACGGGGTCCGTGTAAAGGCATAAGTACACACAACGTCGATGGCTGACAAATGTCACGAGTGGCCAGTCCCGGTGAAAGTGGACAGAATGTGGCCATAGCCGGAGTCGGACCAGTTGCTCTACGCACGCTTTGCGTTGCTAGCGCCTTGTGGGGAACTAGGAGCATGTTCGGCGAGAGAATATTTGCGGCCATTGCCGGCTGTTCTATCAATTCCGATGGCAATATGCGATGCGCGGTTCACCGACTTGAGGGTTGCTCGCATCTTCGGCTGGGAACGGTGTGCAGGGGATCTCGGTTTCGGTGCGGGAATTGTCGTGGTGCGGGCGGCTCGGCGGCTGATTCAGAGTGGCACGTCAGCGCCAGACGTCCGGCATGTCTTTGAGACCGAAGAGGACCTGGAACGCGTCACGCCGACCGGCGGATCGGATGTGTTGTTCGCCGGGCGCGACAGCTGGGAACAGGGATATCAGTCGGACGTTAATTGCCGGCATCTACAGTTTCCGCGGGAATTGGTGGCGTTGTCGTCGGTTGAGGTCGCCGGAATGGCGGTGCGGCCGCCGACTGTGGAGAGCTCGGGGTTACGGCTGCTGACCGGTTACCTCGAACAGTTGCACGGCATGGTCGCGGAAATGTCATTCCAGCAACGTCGGTGTGTGGCTCTCCTGCCGGAGGACCAGCAACACCCGGATGCTGGTAGTAGAAGGAGTGCGGCCGGCTCGTGTCCGGCATCATATGGTGCTGGTGTTCCAAGCGCCGGGACTGCATGAGAGCAGCCAGGCCGCTGCGCTACGTCAGTGGGTGACGGTGTGAGATTCGTACGCCCGCCGGATTCTGGCGTTGCCAGCCGACTGAGTGAATTCCTTTTGTGCCAACCTCTTCCGCTGCCGTCGCCATCCGCAAACCGCTCGTCGAAGTCGCCGGCAGCTGACTGAGGGCGGCAAGAACCTCGGTGAGCTGACTGCCGCTCCCTCGTTCACCCCACAGCTCCCGCCGCGTCGTACTCGTGGACGCAAACGCGGCCGAACCAAGACGCCCGCAGGTACCCGATCGGTTGATCTGCCTCCCAGCATCGCGCACTTCTACGAGCATCTTCTGGACACCCGGCCAGGACTGCTGTCGTTCATGACGCCGGACGGCACGCCGTTGCGCTCGGGTACAAAATGAAAGGCATCGCGCGGGCCTACGAACACGTCACTCTGGAAATGCGGGAGCAGATCCTGCACTCGCTGGAACAGCGATGGCACGACGGGCTGGCGGGGCTCACTCCGGATGAGCTGGCACAGTTGGTGTCGTGGTTCCCGCACCTGCGGACGGCGCTGAACCGGGATCAAACGGACTGTAGCCGATCTACACATCGCCTACACATGATCTTGGACAACACAGAAATCCCTTCCTCGCTGAACGCGAGAAAGGGTCTCTGACCTGGACAAACGTCCTGGTGGACGATACTGGGATTGAACCAGTGACCTCTACCGCGTCAACTTAGATCAACAAGCCCTCTGACCTGCGGAAACATGACTTCTGCACGCCAGGGTAGGTCGGTTGGGAGCAGTCGGATGCGGTTCAGTACGGCTGGAAGCATCCAGCGGCTCCCATCTTGCTCCCACCAGGCCTCAACCGGGCGCCGCAGTTCGATGGACGTGCACTCATTTGTCGCGACGACGCCCTGACATGCCGAGTAGATGTGACTGTCGGGAGTCCCAAGGTCAGGTGCCGGCCCGGTCGGTGAACAGGTCGGCGACCGGCCGCGGTTCGCGGCCGAGGAGTTCGGCCAGCAATGGGTCGGTTTCGGCGAAGTGGCCACTTCGCGTGGCGTGGAAGAACCGCAGCAGCATTCGGGCCATGTGCTCGGGTGTGCCGGCCGCGATCTTGTCGGCGAGCCACTGCTCGTCTTCGACGACGACTCGCTTGATGTCGCGACCGGTGAGTTCGGCAGCGATGGCGGCGATGTCGTCGAAGGTGACGGCGCTGGGCGCGGTGAGCGTGACAGGGCCGTCGAAGGGACGCTGCCGAGTGAGGATGATCGCCGCGGCTTCGGCCAAGTCGACGCGGTCGGTCCAGGAGACGGGGCCGTCTGACGGCGCGGCGATGACACCGGTCTGCTGCCAGTCACCGAGTAGCCAGTTGATGCTGTGCGCGTAGAAACCGTTGCGCAGCGAGGTCCAGGCGACTCCCGACTGCGCGAGCAGCGCTTCGGTGCCGGAGTGCTCGTGCGCTGGGTCGAACGGACTGTCGCTGCGCACGTTCTGATGACTGGTGTACAGGATGCGCTGGGTGCCTGCGGCGACCGCGGCCTTGATCGCGTTGCGGTGCAGGCCGATTCCGTCGCTGTCGGGGTCGTTCTGGGAGACCAGCAGCACCTGGTCGGCACCCTCGAACGAGTCGCGTAGTGCAGCCGGGTCGTTGTAGGAGCCGTGCCGTACGCGCACGCCGCGGTCGGCGAGATGCTGTGCCTTGGCGACGTCGCGGACACTGACGCCGATCCGGTCCGCCGGGATGCGCTTGAGCAAGTGCTCGACGGTGGCACCGCCCAGGGCGCCGGTCGCGCCGGTGATGACGATCACGATTGTTGCCTCCGTTGTGTGGATCGGTACCGCATCGTCGATGGATTCCGCCGCTGCGGCCGGACAAGGGGACGCTCCGCAGCTCATCGGCGCTGGAGCAGCGGCAGCAGAATGTCGTCGACGATGTGCTCGACGAAGCCCTGGTCGCTAGGCTCCCCGACGAACACGAGCCGGTGCACGATCAGCGCCGGAACGATCTCGGCGAACAATGCGGCCGCTGCGGGGACGAGGTTGTCGCCCCGCACGCCGCCGAATGGCTGCTCGGTCATCGCCGCTTCGTCGCGTCGCAGGATCCGCCGCATTTCCGCCGCCAGGTTCGGGTCGCTGCGCATGCCGGTGAACAAGGCGCCGAGCAGCCCGGTCTGCTGCTCGGTGATCTCCGCCGCCAGCCACTGCACGGTCTGCAGCAGGGCTTGGCGGAGATCACCGGTCCGAATGGTGGGTGGGACGCTCGCCGCGCGATGTTCGACCGCCGCGGCCACCAGCGCGGCCTTGCCGGCGTAGCGCCGATAGACCGTCGGCTTGCCGACTCCGGCCTCGGCCGCGACCGACTCGATGGACAACTGGTCGTATCCGACCTTGACCAAGAGTTTCAGCGTCGCATCGAGGATTGCCAGGTCACGGCCAGCGTCGCGTGGTCTGCCCCGGACGGGCTCTGTGTCGCGCATGCTGGGCACACCTACCTCGATTTATGAAACGAAACGGATACGTAATCTAATGTAGGCTGGGTGTGCGGTGCGGTCAACCGCGATCTCGCTGCCCATCGGCGGGTGTGCAGCGACAGCGCTTCAGAACACCCGCTACTGCCGATGAGCGGCCACCCGAATTGATCGTGTCGTCCGCGCGCACTATGCGATGAGCGGACGTCGCTGCGTGCGTAACCTGCGTTCGTTGGACCGGGTGAGATTGGCGGTCGATCGCGCCCGGCAACCTGAGGAACCTCTGAACAGGTGCGCGCACACCGATGAGTTCCGGCTTGACCCCTGGTCTTCAGGTACATCGACCTCGCACTCGCGAATTTGGAGGTACCTGTGAAGCTCTTGCTGACGTCAGGTGGCGTCACGAACCCGAGCATCCACTCGGCGCTCGTGCAGCTTCTCGGCAAGCCGATCTCCGAGTGCCATGCCCTTTGCGTTCCGACGGCACAGTGGGGTCACCCGATGTGTGGTCCGGTCTCGGTGCGGGGATTCGTGGCCGCCGAGCCGGTGT
>CBIMJO010001114.1:0-4092 GCA_966244135.1 uncultured Actinocrispum sp.
CGCAGCCAAAGTCGGCAACCACCTCGCCGTCATCAACTCCCACATCTTCAGCGGCTTCCCACCCACCAGCCCGACCTACGAAGTCCTCCTGGTCGGCGCGTAATCACCCAGCCGCATGGGGGTACGGAGGCTCGATCCCACAAACAAGTTCGAGAAGATCCTGCGGTGCCGCTGGCAGACGATCACCGGCGGCACCGCAGCCTCCACATAGGACGCAGCACCTTGTGACGCGAACCGTCGGCACGCGGGTGATATCTGTCAACGCCTAGGTGAATCGCTCACCGACTCCTCGCACTGTTCAAGGGTTGACCTTCGCGATCACGCGTTCGGCGAAGCGCTCCAGGTTCATGATCTTGCGGTCGAGCGGTTCGGTGTCGGGGCCGACGATGTACGGCAGGCGGAAGCCGACGATCACGTCGGTGATGCCCTTGTCCTCCAGCCGCTTGACCCCGTCCACGGTGTAGGCATCAAGGGAGATCACGTGGATCTCGAACGGCGCGTCCTGTTTGCCCTCGGCTTGGCGGATCGCGTTCAGGCGGGTCAGCAGCTCGTCCAGATCGTCGGGCCCGCCGCCGTGCATCCAGCCATCGCCGCGGACCACCGCCCGGCGCATCGCCGCCTCGCTGTGCCCGCCGACCAGCAAGGGGATCGGCTCGGTCGGAACCGGTGACATCTTGATCGAGTCGATGTCGTAGAACTCGCCGTGGAAGCTGAAGTAGCCGCCCGCGGTCAGGCCGCGGACGATGTCCATGCACTCGTCCATCCGGCGGCCACGCCGCTCGAACGGCACCCCCATCAGCGCGTAGTCCTCCCGCCACGGGCTCACCCCGACGCCGAGGCTGAGCCGGTTGCCGGTCAGGCAGGCGACCGAGCCGGCCTGCTTGGCCACCAACGCCGGGGGCCGCACCGGCAGCTTCAGCACGAACGGGGTGAACCGCAGGGTGGTGGTGACCGCCCCCATCGCCGCGGTCACCGTGAACGTCTCGATGAAGTCCTTGTCCTCGAGGAAGCTGCGGTCCCCATCCGGCGTGTACGGGTAGACGGAGTCGGAGAACTCCGGGTACGCCAGGCTGTCGGGCACCGTCATGCTCGTGTATCCGGCCGCCTCGGCCGCCTGGGCCAACGGCAGGTAGAAGCTGGGATCGGTCATCGCCTCGGCATAGCTGAACCGCATTGTGACAACGCTAGTCATCTTGACAGTCATAGTCAATCGAGGTTCCATGGCCGGGACAGCGGGAAGGAACGCCATGACGTTCACGGTCATTCAGTGGGCAACAGGAGGCGTGGGACGAAGCGCCATCCAGGCGATTCGCCGGCATCCCGAGCTCGAGCTGGTGGGCTGCTGGGTGCACAGCGCCGACAAGAACGGCCGCGATGCCGGGGAGATCGCGGGCGATGAACACATCGGCGTGGCCGCCACCACCAGCGTGGATGAATTGCTCGCCATGGATGCCGACTGCGTTGTCTATTCCCCACTGATGCCGGACGAGCAGATGGTGACGGCATTGCTGCGCTCGGGCAAGAACGTGGTGACACCGGTCGGCTGGATATTTCCCGATCCCACCCGGACGGCCGAAATCGACGCGGCCTGCCGTGAAGGCAACGCGACGTTGCACGGATCCGGCATTCACCCCGGTGGCATCACCGAACGCTTTCCGCTGATGGTGTCGGCGCTGACCTCTGCCGTGACCCATGTGCGCGCCGAGGAGTTCTCCGACATCCGTACGTACGATGCTCCTGATGTCATCCGGCATTTGATGGGATTCGGGGGTTCGCCGGAGGAGGCGTTGGCCGGTCCGATAGCCGGCGTGCTGGGTAAGGGGTTCAAGGCATCTGTACGCATGGTCGTGCACGAGCTCGGACTCGGTGCTGCCGCCACAATCGACACACAGCAGGAGGTCGCGGTGGCGGCGGCGCCCATCGACTCACCGATAGGGACCATCGAGCCGGGGCAGGTGGCGGCGCGGCGGTTTCGGTGGGAAGCGAGGATCGACGACCAACCCGTTGTGACGGCCGCGGTGAACTGGCTCATGGGTGAGGAGGACCTCGAACCGGCGTGGACATTCGGACCCGGTGGCCAGCGGTTCGAGATCGAGATCACCGGCGACCCGTCGGTGGTGGTCTCCTTCACCGGACTGCACTCCGAATCCGTCGCCGCAGGCCTGTCGCACAACCCCGGCGTGGTCGCCACAGCCAATCACTGCGTGAACGCGATCCCGTACGTTTGCCGCGCCGAGCCGGGGATCAAGACGTACCTTGATCTTCCCCTGATCGCGGGCCGCGCGGCCCGGTGACCGGCAAAGGAAACATGATGATGGCCACCCAGCGTCCAACGCTCCGCGACCGACGGCGGGCCGAGCTTCGTGAGCGCATCATCCTGGCCGCTCTTCCGCTGTTCGCCGACCACGGCTTCGACGCCGTCACACTCGACGAGATCGCGGCGGCCACCGGAATCTCGCTCAGCACGCTCGTCCGCCACGTGTCGAGCAAAGACGACCTGCTCATCGACAGCGTGCACACCGGCCGCTCACTGATAGTCGCCACCTTCGAACAACGCCCCGCCGGCGAACCGATCCGGGAATCCCTGGCGCGAGCAATACTCGGCCAAGTCGAACAATTCGACGACAGAACCGAAACAATCGAACTCTGGCGCCGCGCAATGTCAACAGCCCCCCAACGCATCCGCCGAGCCGCCTTCCTCGACGAAGACGAACGTAACCACCTCATCGCCCTGGCACCCACCCGCATGAAGACAACCGACGAGCTCGCGGCAGGCGTCGTAGTCAACAGCGTGCTCGCCGCTGCCGAATATGCCTACGACTACTGGCTAAGCCAACCAACAAACCGAACCCTCCGCGACCTCACCCACGAAGCCCTGCAAATCCTCAGCAACCAACCAGAATAACCACGGCAATCCGACACTCGAAACGCCTCCCCGAAAGGCAAACTCCGCTCACAGCGTCGATAGCGATCCCAAGCTCGCCGAATCCATACCCGACGCCCGAAAGAAGGCCCAGCCCGCCGGAAAGCCCAGTTCGCTGTAAACCTCAGCACGCTGGAAAGCGAGGCGGCCGAAGGCCGCACGTGAGGGGTTTGGGGGGCTCGGCCCCCAACATAATGACGGACGACCCGGCGAAGTTGCGAAGCAACTGAGCAGGATCGTCCAGAGTCCGTGGACCTTGTTACCGCTTACTCCAACCGCTTGGACTTGGCAACGTCGCTGGTCAGGACGTTGGAACGTCTGCGGCGGGCACAAGCGCGGGCTGCTCACTCCCCGACACCAGTGTCCGGTCCACTGGCCGGAGTGAACGGCAGTGGCGTGTCAGCGACAGGTTGAGCGACGCAGACATGCCACGATAGGCAATCAGCACAACGCATTAGAGAAGTTGAGAAACTCTTCCTGCGAAGTGCAGATTCGCTCCCGTTGCCGTCAACTACTGCCGTCAACCAGAACATTGTTGACCAGACTACATCATTTATCAGTGGTGCCCCGGGTTGGATTCGAACCAACGACCTTAGGCTTAGAAGGACATCCGAAAATAGCGTGCCCGACCGCGTCACCGAAGTAAATTCGATCGTCAACATGCGTAGGCAGCAGTGGATAGTCGGCCTCGTTGCCGTCAGCCTTGCCGTCAAACTAACCCCACAGAAGAGGATAAACCTGGACTCACACAATAAGGGTCCTGATTCAACGTGTCTTGCGGACGGGCGAGCCGACTGCTGCCTTCTTTCAATTCGACCCCTGAGTCTTCAACGTTGACCGGGCGTTGGCGCTTATTGCCGAGAAGCAGCAGCCAAACCGCCACGTCTTACCCGTCGAAGCCTGAGCACGCTTTTATGGTCTGGCCGAGATGGACAACGAAAATACCATTCCAATGATCTCGCCTGGCCTCGGCTTTGACCGGGACTACGCCATGACGACCGACCTGAATGTGCCCGTGGTTGTGGCCTACCTGCGCAGCCAAGACGGCCACGAGAGCCCACTGCTGATCGACGGGTGCCATCGGCTGCATCACGCATACGTCCAAGGTGCCCCACAACTACCAGCCCACCTGCTCAACGTCGAGGAGAGCTTGAGCATCCGGGAGGGCC
>CBIMJO010001115.1:0-4092 GCA_966244135.1 uncultured Actinocrispum sp.
AGATAGGACTTCCGCGCGGGACGGGTGTCCTGGATGGTCGCCACGATGTGCGGCGCCACCGGGAGTTCGAACGGGCCCACCGGGCGCAGCAGGAGGACGTTGTCGGAGTCGATCATGGTGGTATTGGCAGCGGGACTGTGTTCGCGCCAGACGGCGCTCTTCATGTAGAAGTCGATCAGGGCCTGCTTGCGGACGGCCATGTCCGGGAAGCTTCGTAACCACACGAACTGGTCGGGGTCGTCGAGGTTCGCATAGACCCCCAGGATCGTCATGCCCACCGCCTGCTGGCCGGCGATCAGGTGGTCCCGGAACAACTTCACCAGGACGTCGCGCCCGCCAGGGTGCAGGGTGTACTGCCGCAGCTCGATCACGCTCATGGCGGCCATCCTCACCGCCCGCCCGCCCGGCAGCGAGCCCCGATCCGGCCGATCCACGCAACAATCCGGCCAGGGCGGCGAGCCGGACATAACACCGCAATTTCGGCCGCCATACCTGATCCACGTGAACACCGCTCGATAAACCACTGTATAACAGTGTGATCTGGGCCACAGAATGCCCTAAAGTGTACCCCAAACGCCAGACATGGCGCATTACCTGGGATATCCATTGTAGACGCCTGACATAGTCAAGCGTGCAAGTACAATCGGTATACCGCAGAGTGGCCCACCTCGCCGCTGACGGGATGCGACCCTTGCAGCACGGACAGTGAGTCAATGTTTGCAAGTTCCCCACTTACGTAATTTTGCTGATGCGCGTCGCCGGGAATCGATGCGAAGCTGGTGCCCTCGACAGGGTTCTACTTGTTCAGTGGCAATGGGGGCGAGTTGCGTTTCGAAATTCTGGGGCCGTTACGAGTGCACGACAACGGGGTATGCACGTCCATCGGCGCCCGCAAGATGGAAATACTGCTGGCGGCACTGCTCATTCGCGCGGGGCACGTGGTGTCGTGCGGCCAGCTGATCGGGGAGATCTGGGGGCAGCATCCACCCCGGCGGGTGACCGCCGCACTGCATGTCTACATCTCCCAGCTCCGCAAGTTCCTCGACCGGCCCGGCGCGGGCCGCCCGCTGGTGGTCACCCAGATCCCGGGCTACCTGTTCGATCTGGGCGAGCACGAGCTCGATCTGGACACGCTGCACGGCCTGGTGGCCGACGGGCGCCGGTACGCCCGGCAACTGCTGCCCGAGCAGGCCGCCACCGCCTTCCAGGCCGCCCTGGACCTGTTCCGGGGACCTGTACTGGGCGAACCACAGGATGGCCCGATCATCAGCGGCCTGTCGCACGCACTGGACGAGCTGCGGCTGGAGTGCATCGAGGGGCTGATGAACGCGCGGCTGAAGCTGCGCCAGCACCGCGAGCTGATCGGCAGGCTGAACTCGCTGGTCTTCGAGTACCCGCTGCACGAGGCGTTCTACGAGCAGCTGATGGTCGCGCTCTACCGGTCCGGACGGCGCGCCGAGGCGCTGAACGTCTACCGGACCGCGCGCGCGACGCTCAATGACGAGCTGGGCCTGGAGCCCTGCCATGATCTGCGGAAACTGCAGGAGGCGATCCTCGATTCGGCCGACCCTTACGCCGAACGGGTTCTAGTCGTGTGATCTGCGTCTCATCGCTGCGAAGAAATGGCGTTCGGGGAGCGTCACCCGCCATTCAGCGACATCATGGTGTAACACAATCGTTGGTATCCGAAACACGAGGGCAACGTGGACCCGCGCGGCCTTCGGCAATAACGACCGGGCGTGCGACTTACCCGCCGCACGCCCGGCTTCGTTTGTTTCACCGGGATTTCACACATCGGGCGTTCCACCTCACACTGAAAGTCACCCAAAACGGACATAACACACCTGGTTGCGTGGAGCGGCCGATTGGCCGGTGTTCGGGTGAGGACCGGCCAGAATCCACTAGCATGCCCCGGAAAAGGGGGAATGGTGGCCTTGGGGGAAGAAATCAGCCAAAGGTGCGGAACGGGGCCGGACCAGCCACCGGTGGTCCGGCGAGGGGAATCGGAGCGGCTGTTCGGTCAGCTGGACGTCGTGGCCAAGGGGAACTCGCGCACCGTGGCGCTGGTCGGCGAGTCCGGCTCGGGCAAGACCAGACTGCTGTCACATCTGCGCGCGGAGGCGGTGCGACGGGGGTTCGCCACGCTCAGCGGCCGGTGCACCGAACTGGACCAGCACGTCCCGTTCTCACCGCTCACGCCGATGCTGGACAACCCGAGTGTGGTGTCCGCGCTGGACCGGCTGGCACCGGCCAGAGCGGACCTGTTGCGCGGCATGCTGACCGGCAGCCGGCCCACGCACGGCGCGGTGCGGCACGAGGAGCAGTTCCGATTACACGAGACGGTCCGCGCGGTCGTGCGCGACTGCGCGGCCGATGGGCTGCTGGTGATCGTGGACGACTTCCACTGGGCCGACACCGGGTCCATCGACCTGCTCGACTACCTGGTCCGCTGGCCGGTCGCGGCGCCGGTGCTGATCGTGCTGTCGCAGCGGCCCAGACAGGTGTCCAGCCGGATGCGCGGCACGCTGGCGCACGGCGTGGAGACCGGCACCGTCGAGGAGATCACCCTCGGCGCGTTGTCCCTGCAGCAGTCCGCGGAACTGCTCGGTGTCCCGGCCGACACACCCATGCTGCGCGACCTGCACCTGCGCAGCCTGGGCAACCCGTTGTTCCTGCTGGCCCTGGCCAACGCGATGCACACCGACACACCGGACGTGGCCGCGCGGTCGGACGGCGAGATCCCGGAACGGTTCGCCGCGCTGCTGATGCGGGAGCTGGCCACGCTCACCGCCAGCCAGGCCAAGGTGGCCGCCGCGGCGGCGGTGTTCGGCGACGGCGCCGACATCGAGGCGCTGTCCACCGTGTCGGAGCTGTCCGCGCCGGAGGTCTGCGCGGCGGTGGACGAGCTGACCCAGCGGGACCTGTTGCGGACCCGCCCGGGCTCCTCGGTGTTCTCCTTCCGGCACCCGGTGCTCAGCCGGCTCGTGTACACCAACTCCAGCCCCGGCTGGCGGTTCATGGCGCACCGCCGGGTCTTCGAGATCCTGTTCCGCCGCAACGCCCCGGCCGCCGAGCAGGCCGTGCACGTGGAACACTCGCTGGCCGGCCCGAGCGAGCACGACCTGCGGATCCTGACCCGGGCCGCGGAGGACTCGATCTCCTCGGCGCCCGCGACCGCCGCGCACTGGCTGCGGGTCGCGCTCAAGGCGTTGCCCGCCAACACCGCCGACGATCCCGAGCGGGTCGCGTTGATGCTGCGCACGGCCCGCGCGCTGGCCGCGGCCGGGCAGCTTCGGGAAAGCCGGGACCTGCTGCGCGGGGTGCTGCGGTCGCTGTCCGGCCAGCGGGACGAGGCTCGGGCCGGTGTTGTGTCGTTCTGCGCGCTGGTCGAGTGCCTGCTGGGCGAGTACGCCGAGGCGACCGGCCTGCTCACCGCCGAGCTGGCGGCGCTGCCGGACCCGGCGGCGATCGAGGCGGTCGACCTGACCTTCGTACTCGGCATGGTGGGCCTGCTCGGTGGCCCGATGCCCAGCCGGGAACAGGCACAGCAGGCGTTACGGCTGGCCGAGGCGCACGAACACCGCGTGGCCACGGCTGGTGCCCTGGCGTTGCTCGGCCTGTGCGAGGCGTTGACCGAGGACCTCACCAAGGCCGGCAAGACGCTGACCATGGCCGCGGTGGCGATCGCCGAGCTGACCGACGCCGAGCTGACCGGCAACCCCGAGTACCTGGCGGTGCTGGGCTGGGCCGAGGGCATGCTGGGCCGCCATCCGGCGGCCGAACGGCACCTGACCCGCGGCCTGTCCATCGCCCGCAAGGCGGGGCTGAGCCACATCCTGCCGACCATCCTGAGCGGCCTGAGCAACACCTTCCGCAACCTGGGGCAGCTCGGCGACGCGCGCCGGGCCGCGAACGAGGCGGCGGAGCTGGCCAACCGGATGAACGCGGGCCACCTGCGCGGGCTGGCCCGGCTGCTGGAGTCGCTGAGCGTCTCGTGGACCGTGCGGCACGGCGACCGGCAGGCGATCGAGCTGGCCACCAGCGCCATGGCCGACCTGCTCCCGTTGCTGGAGGCGTACGGCGAAGCCCGCA
>CBIMJO010001116.1:0-4091 GCA_966244135.1 uncultured Actinocrispum sp.
AACCGCGCCGCGAGGCGACCCGGTCCTTCAGATGGCACTGATCAGGATAACGGGGCACCTCCTCCCGGCCGGTTCGGGCAATCGGGAGGACGACATGACAGGAACGCGAACCGCGGTCGTGATCGGCGGCGGCATCGCCGGGCCGGTCGCCGCCATGGCACTGGCGAAGGCGGGCATCGAGGCCCGCGTGTACGAACGGTTCGAGCAGCCCGCCGACGGTATCGGTGGGATGATCGGCCTGGCCCCCAACGGGCTCAACGCGCTCGACGGCATTGGTCTGCTGGACGCCGTGCTGGAGATCGCCGAGCCGGTTCCATCGATGGTCATGCTCAGCTGGACGGGCAAGCGGCTCGCGGAGTTCGGCGACCCGGCCGGTCCGCCGATGCTGCAGACCGTCTGGAGGTCGGACCTTTACCGTGTCCTGGAACGGGAAGCCCGCGCGCGGGGCATCCGGTTCGAGTACAGCAAGCAGCTGACCGACGTGCAGGACGGGACCGCGATCTTCGCCGACGGCAGCACCGCGACCGGCGACGTGATCATCGGCGCGGACGGGATCAAGTCCACCGTCCGCACCCTGATCGACCCCGGCGCGCCCGCCCCGCGGTACACCGGGCTCATCAGTTTCGGCTGCCGGCCAGGGAAACCGGTGAATGTGCCGTCGACTCATGGCTCGTTGCACATGATTTACGGCAAGAAGGCCATTTTCGCTTACGGCAGCGACGAGTCCGGGCACGCGGGCTGGTTCGTCAACCTGCCCAGCAAGCCGCCGATGAGCCTGGCCGAGGCGCGGGCCGTCGGCGGAACCGAATGGCTGCGCCGGTTGTCGGAGGTCTTCGCCGGGGACCGCTCGCCCGCGGTGGAGATCCTTGCCGCGTCACGCCCCGAGGATCTGGTGATCGTCGGAGGTGTGTACGACCTACCAAAGGTTCCGGTGTGGCACAGGGGACGAATGGTGTTGATCGGCGATGCGGCACATGCGACGTCACCCAGTTCCGGTCAAGGTGGGTCAATCGCCATCGAAAGCGCGATTCAACTCGCCCGGTGCCTGCGCGATATCCCTTCCGTGGGTGAGGCGCTGAGTGTTTACGAGAACTTAAGGAGGCCGCGGGTGGAGCGGATCATCGCCGCCGGACGCCGGGCCGACGGCAACAAAGCGCCGGGACCGATCGCTCGCACGGTCCGCGACCTGGTTCTGCCGACGGTGATGAAGTTGCTGGTCAAGCCCGAGAAAATGGCGTGGCAGACCGACTACCGAATCGATTTTGAGGCGCCGGTGGACGGAGCGCTGACGTCCAACCGCTGATCTGCGAACCGCACCGGCTTGGTCCACTATGGACGTAACGCGGGGCCGGTGCGGTACGCACTTGGGCCTACCGATCAATTTCCCACAGGACTACCGTGGACCCCGCCAACGGGAGGCTTGATGACAGCTTTTACGGCGGAAACGCCCGCGGTGGCGGTATCGGCGGAACTCCCGCCAGAACGCCACCGTCCCCGTGTCAGCATCGGCACGGACGGCTCCACGTGGGGTGATGCCGCACTGGAATGGGCGCTGCGGCACGCCTGGCTGATGAACGCCGGACTCCGCGTCTACTCGGCGAAGACCAGTGACGACAACGAGATCGCCCGGAGGTTGGACGTCTACCGGTGGCTGCACGCCTCGGTGACGGCCTCTGAGGACACACCCGAGCACACTTTGCTTTACGCCAGCACGGATACCGACCTGCTGGTGCTCGGCCACCACGGTCACCGGACCCGCCGCACGCTGGGACTGGGCCATCTGGTGCTGCCCGTGGTCAGCGGTGCCGAGTGTGACACCGTTGTCGTGCGCGGCGAACCGCGTGCGGTGCGCGGGGAGCACGGCTGGGTCACCGCCGCGGTCGGCGGCCAGCACGACGAGGATGTGCTGCGCCGGGCCACCGACATCGCCACCCGTTACCGCGACGGGCTGCGCCTCGTGCACGCCGTGCCGCCGGCCGGTCCGCGCTCGGTCGGGTCCGGGCACGACGGCGACGACGTGCTGGACCGGGCCCGCAAGATCGTCGCCCGGCTGATGCCGCAGCTGGAGCCGAGCGTCCAGCTGGTCCACGCCTACCCCCACGAGGCCGTGGAAGCCTGTGGCCGCAGCGACTTGCTCATCATGGGCCCGGGCAGCGAGCCCGGGAACCTCTCCCCCATCACCCGTACGGCGCTCTACCTGGCGCCGTGCCCGGTGCTGGTGGTCCGTCCCTGAATCTCTTTCACGTCAAGCAGCGGCACCGGCCAGCCGATAGCCGGTGCCGCTGCTGCTTTGTACCCACGCGTCCGGCATGGCGGCGGCGAACGTGTGCTGTGCCTTCCAGCCTGTGCAGTGTCCCGGCACGATCAGGCTCGGCTTCATCGCGGTGAACGCGTCGACGGTCGGCTGGATGATCGGTTCGAACGCCGGGCCGCTCAGGTGCAGGCCGCCGATCAACGCGTGCAGCTGGTCCACGCCGGTGAGCCGTTGCGCGTGCCGGACGATGTTCACCGCGCCCGCGTGCCCGCAGCCGGTCAGCACGACCAGGCCGCGGTTCTTCACGTTGACGATGAGCGCCTGATCGTCGATCACCAGCGGGTCGTGCTCCCACTTGCCGCCGTCCCAGGCTTGGTGTGAGGGCGGCATGCCGTGCTCGAACTCGGTGGTCCGGTCGACCTCGCCCGTGATCAGCACGCTGCCGTCGAGCAGGAGGGACGGTTCGCGGCGCTCGATCACGTCGAAGCCTTCTTGGGTGAGGGTCCGTTTGCTGAGGGTCGGCAGCTCGACCGGATCCTGACCGGGAATCACCAGACGGCGCTTTGACCACACGTTCGGATGAACCACCATCGGCAGCTTCACCCGTTTCGCGAGGCCGGCGAGTCCACCCGCGTGATCGAAGTGCCCATGGCTGAGCACGATCGTGGTCAGTTCGTCGAGGGCGAACCCCATCCGGTCGGCGTTGGTGACCATCGCCTCGGGGGACATCCCGGTGTCGAACAACAACGTGGTGGTCGTGTCCCCGCGCCGCACCTTCACCAACGCGGAGAACCCGTGCTCGGCGACCAGCCCGCGCAGCGTGCGGCCCTCCTCGAACTGCGGCGCCACCACCCCGGGCACCCCCATCGCGGGCCGCCGGGTCCGCTCGTCCCCGGCCAGCAACGCGTCGAACACGTTGTCCACCAACGTGACGATCTCGACCTCGTCCACCGGCTCCAGCGCGATCGGGTCCACCGCCGGGCCACTCAGCTCCCGCGGTGCCGACCCGGCCGCCGAATCTCCACCATCGACACACATGGCTCCATCCTTGTCCTTGCCGCTGGCCGGTGGTCCCGCTGCGGCGAGAACTGGTCCATTCGACTGACACCGGTCGCTCTCGGTAACGGCCGCTCACCAGCTGGCTCCCTACCACCTCGGGCTGTGGCTGGAATCCCTCGCCAGCATCGCCTTCGGCTTCACGTGGCTGATCAGGACTCCCGGCATCGAGCCTGAAGCACGGGAGGCCGTCCTGCTCGCCGACCAGGTCCGTCTGCGCATCTCCAATGGGGTGGACCGTTCCGAGGCGGAGTTCGGGGTCGAGGTCGACAGCGACCATCCCGGCTTCCGGCACCGCCGCAAGACGGTCGCCGTCCGCTCCGGCGGCGACCCCGGTTCGGCGGATTACCCCTTGTACCTCAGTGAACAGCAGGAACTACCAGCTTGGTTGTGGGTTCGGGTGTCACAGGGGCGGCGGGTCACGCAGACCGTCCAGATTGCACTATCTACTTCGGACCAGCCATGAACCCGGTGATCGCCGAGGTCACCATGCGCAGCACCGGCGTCGGCCTCGATCTGGTCTTCGAGTTCCACCAGACCGGCCGCGAGGTGCACCTGCCCATGCCGGATCGGTGGACCCTGGTCAACGCGCAGGACCAGGCGGCGATGGACCTGGCCGAGTCGGACTATGCCAAGCGCGATGAGCTGTCGGCCGCGTTCCGGGAGGCGTGGCCGTCGTGGGAACGGACGGACCTGTCGACCGATCCGGACGCGCCGGTGCCGATCGTCCAGGTGCACACCGCCAACACGGTCTTTCCCTTGGAACAGCTGCCGGTTTTCG
>CBIMJO010001117.1:0-4089 GCA_966244135.1 uncultured Actinocrispum sp.
CATCGTCACGAACGCGATCGCCGCCGCCTCAAGCGCTTTGGCGCGCGGAAGCGGCCGCCCGGCGTCGGAGTACTGCCCCGCGGCCTCCAGCAACTCGGCTGGGTTCTGGTCCAGCAGACCACGGCAGTACAGCGCCGCTGCCCGCCGCCGGGGCGCGGAGTCCACATGCGACTCAACCCGCGCGGTCACCGAAGTGGCCGTGTCCAGGTCGCCGACCTGGACCGCGAGCCGGACGGCGTCCGGCAGCAGGTCCTCGATGTCCGCCTTGTCCTCAATACCACCAACGAGTTCCGCCAACGCCAGCCGCGGGTCGCCGTCGTGTTCGGCGGACAGGCTGCGCGCAAGGCTCAGCGACCAGACCACCCGCTGCCCGATCTTCGCCGCCGCGGGGTGCGGCCGCCGCCAGGTGCACCCGCCCGGTCACCGGATCCCCGCGGTGGAACGCGATCACCGCGGCGACCCCCTGATCGCAGCACACGACCGCCGGGTCCTTGACCTCCACCGGCACAACGTCCACTTCGGCCAGTGCGTCGTCCCAGCCACCGGTGTCCCACAACAGTTGTCCCATCGCGCTGTGCGCCTGGGTCAGCCGGACGATGCTGCCGGACCGTTCCGCGTGGTCGCGGACCTGCGTCAGCGCGGCCTTCGCCTCGTCGTACCGGTCCAGGTCGCCGAGCGTCACCGACTGGTTGATCCGCAACAACAATCGCAGATCGGTCTCCTCGGTGACCGCCAGCGCCCGCTCGAACAACGGCAGCGCCTCGGCCATCTGACCACGCATCATCGACAGCAGCGTCAACACATGCAACGCCCAGCCGACGGCGGCACGGTCGTCGGTCATCTCCAGCACGGTCGACGCGAGCGACTCGGCCTCATCGACCTGTCCCAGGATCCGGTGCACCCGCGCCGCCAGCACCTGCAGCCGCGCCCTGTGCACGGCCGTCAGCCCCGGGGTGTCCAAGGCGGCGGTCAACGCGGGCAGCGCCTGCTCGGACTGGCCGGTCAACGTCTGGCACTGCACGAGAATCCGGTGCAGCTCGACCAGCAAGCCGGGCTCCGGACCGGCGGCGAGCGCACGGGCGGCCACCTGTTCGGCCTCAGCGGGTTCGCCCATCCGGTAGAGCGCCTCAGCCAGCCACAACGCCAGCTCCGCCCGCGGCTCGACCCGCCGCAGCAACTCCGCCGCCGCCTTTCGGGGCCTGCCCGACCAGGGTCGACGCGGCCACGCTCAGCCAGCGCACCAGCCATTCCTCGTCCGACGCGCCGGACTTCAGCAACTGGCGGGCGACCCGATCCGCCGGCGCGCCCGCCTGCGCGAGAGCCCGTCCCGCGTCGGCATGCCAAGCCGCCCGTACCGCGGGCGGAAGCTGTTCGTACAACGCCATCCTGATCAGCGGATGCCGGAACGCCAGACCATCAGCGGACTCCGTCAGGATCCCGGCCTCACGAGCGTCCCGGATGGCCGGGACGCATCGCACTACTGTTCGCCGGCGCCGCCGCGGTCGCGCTCACGGTGGGCACCGACAGCATGGGCTACGACTAGATCAATTGATCTTCCGGCCCGCCGTAATGCGCTACCACCATTCCGGCGGGTCGGCTCCGGCAATTCTTGGACCGTGGCCCCAATACGGCGGCGCACTGGGCAGTTCACCTGGAATTCGAATGTGCGTCAGCCGCCCGAAAGCGCTGTCGGTCTCGGTCAGCAGCCCGTTCACCTCGGGTTCAGATCCGGCGGCCTCGGTACGGCCTTGCTCGTCCAGCCACATTCCGGTCTTGGCCAGCGACACCCGGACGTGCCACGAACCGCCCTTGCCGATCCGCCGCCGCAGCGCGGTCATCGCGCCGAAGGCCGCCAGCCAGCCGGTGCCGTGATCCAGGAACTGCAAGGGCAACGGCACGGGCGGGTCGCCATATGCGATCCCGGTGGCCATCTGCGCCAGGCTGTCGAAGCCCCGGCGCGCCCGCCACGGCCCCTCCCAGCCCCACGCGGAGATGTCGACCACGACGATCCCCGGCCGCAACGCGGCCAGCTCCGCCAGGCCGAAGCCGCGACCGGCCAGCGACCCGGGCCGGTAGGACTGGATGAACACGTCCGCCTCGCGCACGAGGTCCCGGAGCGCGGAAACCCCTTCCGGCGAACGAAGATCCACGTACGCCGAACGCTTGCCGAACTCGGTGTCCCGCAACAACGGCGCCACCACAGGCAAATGCGCGGCACCCACATGCAGCACATCCGCCCCGTGAGCCGCGAGCGTCCGCCCGCACACCGGCCCGGCGATCACATGCGTCAGGTCCAGCACCCGGATCCCGGTCAGCGGTCGCTCCGAAGTGGACAGTCCGATCGGCGGGGCGTCCGCGAACCGCGTGACCTCCCACAATGGAAGTCCTTGCAGCGCAACCCCTTGCGGATGCACGAGCCACTCGTCGCGGGTCCGCATCGCCGCAGCCGCCCCACCGGCGGCGACAACGGCTTCCTCGACGTCGAGAGCCGGACGCACAGCCACCGCGGCGGCGACATCCGCGCGTTCCAGCGAAGTCCCCAGCGCGGCACCGACGGCGGCCAAGTGGTGCGGATAGTTGCAGTGCAACCGAACCCAGCCGTCCGCGGCCCGGTAGTTGCCGGTCAGCGGATCCTCGACCTGCGAAGGCATCGGCCGCAGATACCGCTCGCTGCGGAAAGCCACCGCCGCGTGCAAGGGATCGACCGACACCGGCCCAGGCGTGCCACCACGGGCCGCGAACAGCTCAGCGGCGGCCTCAGTCGTGGACTGGACGATCGTCGCGGCCGCCGAGCCGATGCGGAACCGGCCCGGCAGAACCGGGTCCATCACGGCAGGTTGGTGACCAGCTCGGCCGCGGGCAGCCGGGTCCCGGTGTAGAACGGGACCTCTTCACGCACGTGCCGCCGCGCGTCGCTGGCCCGCAGGTGGCGCATCAGGTCGACGATCCGGTGCAGCTCGTCCGCCTCGAACGCGAGGATCCACTCGTAGTCGCCCAGGGCGAACGAGGCCACGGTGTTCGCGCGCACGTCCGGGTAGTCGCGCGCCTGGTGCCCATGCTGGGCCAGCATCCGGCGGCGCTCCTCGTCGGGCAGCAGGTACCACTCGTAGGACCGGACGAACGGGTACACGCAGACGTACTTGCGAGCCTCCTCACCGGCCAGGAACGCCGGGATGTGGCTCTTGTTGAACTCGGCCGGGCGGTGCAGCGCGACCTGGCTCCACACCGGCGTGGACGCGCGCCCCAGCGCGGTCCGCCGCAGCCCGGTGTAGGCGGCCTGCACCTGCTCGATCTCGGCCGCGTGCCACCAGATCATGTAGTCCGCGTCGGCGCGCAGGCCGGCCAGGTCGTAGACGCCGCGCACCACGACACCCTTGCCCTCGAGCGCGTCCAGGTAGTCCTCGGCCTCGGTGGCCGCCGGACCGCGGTCCTCCGGCAGCCGGCCTGGCTCGATCCGGAACACCGACCACATCGTGTAGCGGATCGTGTCGTTGAGTTCGGTGAAGTTCAGGCGAGCCATGCCTACATGGTGGCAGACGTGGCGGGTTGTTTGCGTAGCACGTACTCCACCAGTGTGACCAGAACCTCTTTCGCCGAGTCCCGGTCGCGCGCGTCGCAGAGCACGACAGGGGTGTCCGGGCTGACGTCCAGCGCGTCGCGCAGCTCGCCGATCTCGTAGCCCGCCGCGTCCGGGAAGCGGTTGACCGCGATCACGAACGGGATGCCGCGCCGCTCGAAGAAGTCGATGGACGGGAAGCAGGTGTCCAGCCGCCGGGTGTCGGCCAGCACGACCGCGCCCAGGCAGCCGTAGGCCAGCTCGTCCCACATGAACCAGAACCGGCCCTGCCCGGGCGTGCCGAACAGGTACAGGATCACCTTGTCGCTCAGCGTGATCCGGCCGAAGTCCAGCGCGACCGTGGTGGTCTTCTTGTCCTCGATGCCGGCCAGGTCGTCCACACCCACCCCGGCCTCGGTGAGCAGCTCCTCGGTGGACATCGGGGCGATCTCGCTGACCGCGCCGACCATGGTGGTCTTGCCGACGCCGAACCCGCCGGCGATGAGGATCTTGACCGCGTTCGGGATGCCTTC
>CBIMJO010001118.1:0-4086 GCA_966244135.1 uncultured Actinocrispum sp.
CGGCCTCGGTCAGGGTGAGGTCCGGCGCGACCGGCAGGCGGTAGAACAGCAGCGGCGGGTCCTCGGGCGGGTTGAGCTCACAGAACACCACCGGTGTCAGCAGATCCGGCGAGGTCCCGACGAACTCGGGCGAGACTCCGAAGCCCGCCAGGGCTTCCCGGACGTAGGTGCCGAAGCCGTCCGGGCCGACCTTGGTGAGCACCGCGGAACGGCGGCCGAGCCGCGCGGCGGCGACCGCGACATTGGTCGCGGTCCCGCCGAGCGACTTGGCGAAGGTCTGGACCTGAGCGAGCGGAACCCCGCTCTGCTCGGGGTAGAGATCGACGCCGACCCGCCCGATCGTCAACGCCTCCAGCGTTGAACTCCCGGGCGTGCCGGCGGGGTTCTCGTCCGCGAAGGTCACGATTCGACCGCCCGCAGTTCGTGCTCCAGTGCCTCGAGCTCGGCACCACCGGCCATCTGGCGGGTCAGCTCCTCGATGGTGATGTCGCCCTTGTCGAACGAGCCCAGGCTGCGGCCCCGCTTCAGCAGCAGGAACCGGTCGCCCACCGGGAAAGCGTGGTGCGGGTTGTGCGTGATCAGCACGACGCCAAGGCCACGGTCCCGCGCCTGAGCGACATACCGGAGCACCACACCAGCCTGCTTCACACCGAGAGCGGCGGTGGGCTCGTCGAGAATGAGCACCTTCGCTCCAAAGTGGACAGCCCGCGCGATGGCGACGCACTGGCGTTCACCACCGGAGAGCGTGCCCACGGGCTGTTCCACATCGCGGAGGTCGATGCCCATCTCGGCCAGCGCCCGCCTGGTGGTCGTGCGACCCGTCCGCCGGTCCAGCCGGCGGAACGGACCCCAGCCCATGGTGGGTTCCGAGCCGAGGTAGAAGTTGCGCCACACGCTCATCAGCGGAACCACGGCCAGGTCCTGGTACACCGTGGCGATTCCGCGGTCGAGCGCCTCGCGCGGTGAGCCGAACCGGACCCGCTGGCCCTCCACCAGGAACTTGCCGCGGTCGTGCTGATGCACCCCGGCCAGGATCTTGATCAGCGTGGACTTGCCGGCACCGTTGTCACCCAGCACACAGGTGACCTCACCGGCATTGACCACAGTGGACACATCGGCCAGGGCGATGACGCTGCCGTAGGTCTTGCCGATCTCGCGGACTTCCAGAAGCGGGCTCATCGACGCACCCTCTCCGCTCGACGCCGGAACGTGTTGTTCACCAGCACCGCGGCCAGCAGCATCACGCCGAGGAACAGCATGAACCAGTCGCTGTTCCACTGCGCGTAGACGATGCCCTGCCGGGCCATGCCGAAGATCAGCGCACCGATCGCCGCGCCCACCGCCGAACCGAACCCGCCGGTCAGCAGGCAGCCGCCGATCACCGCGGCGATGATGTACTGGAACTCCAGCCCGATGCCCTGGTTGGCCTGCACGCTCGCGTTGCGCAGCAGGTTGATCGAGCCGACGATCCAGGCGCCGAACGCGGTTCCCATGAACAGCAGGATCTTCGTCCGCACCACGGGAACACCGACGGCACGCGCGCTCACCTGCGCCCCGCCGACCGCGAAGATCCAGTTGCCGAACCGGGTGCGCACCAGGATCCACGCGGCGATCGCGGTGATGACCACCCACCACAGGATCGACACCGGGAACGCCGGACCGCCGTCCGGGCCGACGGTGGACGCGAAGACCTGGCCGGTGGACTCGTAGCCGTCGGTCGAGCGCATCCCGGACACCTGAACGGTTCCGGTGACCAGCCGGGTGACACCGAGGTTGAGGCCTTGCAGCGCGAGGAAACTGCCCAGGGTCACGATGAAGCTGGGCAGGCCCGTCTTCATCACCAGCCAGCCGTTCAACGCGCCCACACCCAGCGCGAACGCCAGCGACACGACCAAAGCGAGCCACACGCTCATGCCCAGCTGGGTGGACAGGATCGCGGTGACCAGGGCGGTGGAGGCCGTCATCACACCGGCGGAGAGGTCGAACTCCCCGCCGATCATCAGCATCGACACCACCACCGCCATGATGCCCAGCGTGGAGGCGTCATCCAGCCAGTTCGCCACCCCGAGCGGGCTGAGGAACTGGCCGGTGACCACCGAGAAGAAGATGAACACCAGCAGTGCCCCGAGCAGGGCACCGATTTCGGGCCGTACCACCAGCCGGTCCCACAGCCCGGGTTTGACCAGCCGTTCGTCCGGCGTGGCTTGCACTGCGACCATCTGTCAGATCACCCGATCAAGTTGCCCGGCAAGGGAAGGCCGGCGCACCGGCCCGGTCGGCACCGCCCGGGGGCGCGGACCGGCCGCGCACCCGGTCACCGCTGTGACGGTCATCGGCAGGTCACCGCGTTCCACGCTGCGCGTACGGCGCCACGGTGTCCACATTGGACTTGTCGACGAAGCCGGGACCGGTCAGCACCGGCTGGCCGCCACCGACGGTGTTCGCGTTCTCCTTGTACAGCTTGAGGAACACGATCGGCAGGTAGCCCTGCTCGTACTGCTGCTGGTCCACCGCGAAGAGAATGTCGCCGGACTTGATGGCCGCGACCACGTCGCTGTTCAGGTCGAACGTGGCCACCTGGGCCTTGGAGCCCGCGCCCTTGATCGCGGTCACCGCACCGGCGGCCACCTGCGAGTTCAGTGCCAGCACGGCGTCGATCGACGGGTCGGCCTGCACCGCGCCCTTGATCCGGGACTGCGCGTCGGTCGGGTTGTTGATGTCGACCTGCAGCGTCTGCACGTTGCCGAAGGCCTGCTTGGCACCGTCACAGCGCTCGTTCTGGCCGATGTTGCCCGCCTCGTGGATCACGCAGAGCAGCTTGGTCTTGCCGGCCTCCTTGAGCCGCTTGCCCGCGCCCTGGCCCGCGATCGTCTCGGTCTGGCCGACGTGCGCGATCGCGCCGAACTCGGCGCTCTTGGAGTCGCCGGAGTTGATGGTGACCACCGGGATCCCGGCCTTCACCGCGTTCTGGATGGACGTCTTGAGCGCGTCCGGGTTGGCCATCGACACCACGAGCCCGTCGACCTTCTGGGCGATCGCGTTGTCGATCAGCTTGGACTGGGCACCCGGGTCGCCGTCGGACTTGTAGTCGACCTGGATGCCGAGGTCCTTGCCGGCCTGCTCGGCGCCGTTCTTGACCACGTTCCAGAACGCGTCACCCGACGAACCGTGGGTGACCACGGCGATGTGCAGGTTCCCGGCGCTCGAAGAGGCCGGCGCGTTGCCCGCCGCGCTGGACTGGGCGGCGGGTTTGTCGGCGGTGGGCCCGCTACACGCGGCGAGCGCCAACGCCCCACTGACCACAACGGCCGCGTATCGCATGCGGCGCTTGAACTTCACGAAGCGATCGGACGTCATCGTCTCTCCTCGCTGGGCGGCCTACCGGCCGGCTATCTGGTTGAGGTGATGCAGGCTCTGAGCGGTGTCCAGTCTGGGAGTACCGGCCGGACTCTGCTCGTCGAGGGCGGTGTCCTGTTCCAGGACGTACCACCCGTCGTAGCCCGCTTGGCGGACAAAGCCGACCACCGCGGCGATGTCCACATCCCCCTGCCCGAGCGGAACGTACATTCCCCTGCTGACCGCTTCGGTGTAGCCGAGCCGGCCCGCGTGGACCTCGTCCGCCAGGTCGGCCCGGACATCTTTGAGATGCAGGTGCCCGATCCGCGCCGGGTACCGCTCAGCGAGCGCGACCGGGTCGGTGCCGCCGATCATCAGGTGCCCGGTGTCCAGGCACAGCTGCAGGTCGGAGTCCGTCAGGAACCGCTCCACCTCGGCCTGGGTCTCCACGTGCGTGCCGACGTGCGGGTGCAGCACGGTTTTCAGGCCGTACCCGGCCGCGGTGTCGCGGATCTCGCCGGCCGTCTTGATCAGCGTCTGCCACTCGTCATCGGTGAGCGCGGGCCGGTCGTCGTACCCGTCCAGCCCAGTCGCCGCGGCGAGAACGAGAATCTCGGCACCGCACGCGGCCAGCAGCCGGGCGGTGCGGTCGGCCTCCGGGTCGGTGCCCAGATGCAGTGGCGTGGCGAGGAATCCGCCGACCAGTGTCAGCTCGTACTTGCCCAGCAAGGCTTTCAGCTCGGCCGGGTC